>DATAWG010000110.1 GCA_036267355.1 Pirellulales bacterium
TTGCGAGAAGGCTGGAAGCTTCGATCCCGACAAAGTCCGTGCGGCTGCTTTGGGTCTGGAGTTCGAGTCGCCGAGCGGTAAGCGCAAGGTCGCCGAAAATCAGCACACCTGGATGCCGTGCTTCGTCGGCGAAATTCAAAAGGACGGCCAGTTCAAGATCGTCTATCGGCATGAGGATCTCATCGCTCCGGAATCTTATAGCAAGTATCTGCATCCGGATGGAAAGTATCCCGCGCCGACCGGCGGTCCGAAGAAATAGTCTTAGCCATTCGAGATGCGCGACCGCGAAAACAAGCTTAACCGCAATTGCACGGTTTTGGCGGTGGTGCTATCTAAGACGTCGGCTTTCCGTGCCGGCTTGCGGGCTGAGACAAGCCCGCAAGCCGGTTGTTTGTAGTCACGGCTCGCGTGGCTTTTCGAATCGACTATTCACGCAGTGCGGAGCTGCGCCCCGAAATGATTGGACGAACCACTTTTCCGACGCTCATCTTGGCGTCGCTTGTAGCCGGTGTGCTGTTTCCGCCGGTTCGCGCATCGGCGGCGGGGCCACCCGTCGAAACTCTCATTCGCCAACTAGCGGATGAAAGCCCGGTCGTTCGCCGCAAGGCAATCGATGCGATCACGCACTCCAAAGACGTGCGGATGATCGCTGTTCTCAAGGCCTTCAACCTGGGGAACCTCTATCTTTGGAAGGCCGGCGGCGACCGGGTCGTTCTGTGTGAGAAGACGACGAAGGACGCAAGCGGCAAGGAGCTCGCGCCGTTATCCGATCCGTTGACCGGGCAACCCGTGCTGAAGGATGGCAAGCAGGTCGTCAGGCCCATCGACGATCTCACGCAAATGGGCCCCAGTGGGCTCGAACGCCGCCTAGTCGGCAACGCGATAACGGTGTTGGAACTCTGGGACCCTGATCCTGACGTGCAGGTCGTCGCAATCCAGCGGGTGGGCAACAGCGGCAAAGCGGAATTCATTCCGGCCCTCGAGGAAGTCGCGGCCGACGCCATGCTATCCGAAAAAACTCGCCGAAATGCCCATGAGAGCATCGATGTCATCCAGTTGCTAGCCGCCAACACTCCAAAAGCCGACCGCATCGCCGCGGCGCAGGCACTTGGGAAACTGCGCAGCACTCGCGGCGCCTCGATCTTGGGCGACCAACTGGAACACATGCATCAAGACGCGGCCGACGGCAAAACGGTGGATCTCGAATTGCAGCAGACTTATGAAAAAGCCGTGGCCCAGATCGAAAGCTATCAACGGCTCGTCCGCGGGTTGGGCTACGTCCGCGACGGCATTTCGCAAGGATCGATCTTGATTCTGATGGCGCTCGGGCTGGCGATCACATTCGGCGTGATGGGCGTGATCAACATGGCCCACGGCGAGCTGATGATGATCGGCGCATTCGCCACCTACGCGATGCAGCAGTTTTTCGTCAAGAATCTGCCGGAGTCGATGTTCAATTGGTATTTCGTCGCGGCATTGCCGGTCGCGTTTCTCTCGGCGGCGATTTGCGGATACTTTGTCGAAATGCTTGTGGTGCGGTTCTTATACGGCCGGGCACTCGATACGATGCTGGCCACATGGGGCGTGAGCATCGTGCTGATCCAGGCGGTGCGGGCGATTTATGGCAACAACATCGGCGTGAACGCCCCGACGTGGTTTCGCGGCGGCTTCGAAGTGATTCAGGATCTCGTGCTGCCGTACAATCGCTGTTTTATCGTTATCTTGTGTGTCCTTTGCGTGGCGTTGATCTACGGCTTGTTGGGGTACACCAAGATCGGATTGCGGATTCGGGCGACCGTGCAAAATCGCGAAATGGCCGCGGCGCTCGGCGTGAGCACGCGCCGCGTCGACGGCTATACGTTCGCGCTTGGCGCCGGCATCGCGGGCATTGCCGGCTACGCACTAACGCTGATCGGCGGCGTTACGCCCGACATGGGGCAGAACTACATCGTCGAATCGTTTCTCGTCGTGGTCACCGGCGGCGTCGGCGAATTGGCCGGCACGATCTACGCCGGGCTAGGCCTAGGCGTCCTCGATAAAATCTTCGAGCCATTTACGGGCGCGGTGTGGGGGCAAGTGCTGATTCTAGTGGTGGTCATCCTGTTCATTCAGCGGCGCCCGAGTGGGTTGTTCCCGCCGAAGGGGAGGTTGGCCGATGTCTAAGGCTCCTTCCACTGCCGAACGATTGTCGCGCCGATTCGACCTTTCGCCGGGCAACATCGCGTTTTGGGTGTTCATGGTCGTGGCGTTTTTCGGCGTGCCGGCCCTATACCACCACGACTTGCTCGACGCTTCGCAAGTGAGCCTGTTCGGAAAATTCGTAGCGCTGGCGATTGTCGCCATCAGCCTGGATTTGGTGTGGGGCTACACCGGAGTGCTTTGCCTCTGCCAGTCGCTCTTTTTCACGCTTGGCGGATACGGAATGGGCATGTATCTGGCAATGCATGGCCCGTTGGACAACGGCAATATTCCCCGCGCGCTGTTCGTCGTGTCGTCGCAAGTGTCGGGAATGACATTGCCATGGTTTTGGTATCCCTTCAGTTCGCTGCCACTAGCGATTCTTTTGGCGTTGATGGTGCCGGGCTTCGTGGCTCTGATCGTCGGCTATTTTGGTTTTGCCAGCCGCGTTCGCGGCGTGTATTTCGCGATCCTGACGCAAGCCCTCACGCTCGCGGCCTACAAGGTTTTCTGCCTGAACAACATGCTGCTCTGCGGCACGAACGGCCTGACGAACTTCGTCACGCTCGCCGGTCATGATTTGCGCGACAACAATGTGAAGGTCGGGCTGTTTCAGACGACTGTGATTGTGTTCATCGCGGTGTATTTGCTGTGCAAATACATCGTCAGCTCGCGGATGGGACGGGTGCTGATCGCAATTCGCGACAACGAATCGCGGTTGCGGTTTTCGGGCTATCGGCCACATTACTACAAAGTGTTCGTCTTCACGCTTTCGGCGATGTTGGCCGGCGTCGGCGGAATGCTCTATACGCCGCAAAACGGGATCATCACTCCCTCGAACATGGCCGTCGCCCCGTCGATTGCCGTGGCGATATGGGTGGCGGTGGGTGGCCGAGGCACCTTGCGCGGCGCGGCGTTCGGCGCGCTGATCGTGCTTTGGATCGAAAATTTTCTCACCACCCGCTGCCCGAACTTCTGGCCTTTCGTCGATGGCGGCCTGTTCATCGCGGCGGCCCTCTGGTTTCCTGCCGGAATGCTTAACGTGCTCGGCGGATTGTTTCTTGGCTGGATCATGGCGATGCCGCCGGTCTGGCAAGAAAAATTCTGGGAAGACGATCCGACGGCTCTCCAATGGACGAGCCCGAGTGCCTTGGCCTATTGGGGTTACTGGCTGGTGTGGCTCGCGGCCGGAGTTTTCATGATTTGGCTGGCCCGGAATCCCGACCGTTTGTATCAATGGCTCGGCAAGCTCTGGCGCTCGGCCGCCGGTCCTAAGTCGGCCATTCCAGCCCTAGCGCCGGCCGTGTCGCCGGCTGCGGTTTCATTGGCCGCCGAGGAAAGCGGATTGCCAGTTAGCCCAATGGTGGGCGAGGGTTCTGCGGTCGGAGTCGTTGGCGCTCACGACTCGACGGAGAACGGTTCGGCCACCGCCGGCGCTCCGCCGCCGCACGAGGGCGATACGCTCCAACAGCGATTGAGCCGCATCGCGCTCATGACACGCCGCCAGCCGACGAACCTCCCGAACGGCGATCTGCTGAAGGTTGAAGCCGTGAAAGTGCTTTTCGATGGCTTCAAGGCCCTCGATGTCGACGCATTCAGCCTCGGTTTCTACGAGTTGCGCGTCGTGATCGGGCCGAACGGCGCGGGAAAAACAACGCTGTGCGATGTGATCAGCGGCAAAACCCGCGCCACCGAAGGCAGCATTACATTCGCCGGCCGCGGCGTAACCAATATGGCCGAGGCCGAGATCGCCCGGCTAGGCGTCGGGCGAAAATTTCAAACACCCACGGTGTTCGACAGCCTGTCGGTCTATCAAAACATGGAGCTGGCTCTTCCAGGGCGGCAGGGCCTGCTCAGCAACTTGTTCACGCGCGAAACGGCCGCCGAGCGCGAAAAAATCTTTACCATCCTCCGCCGCGTGCGGCTGGCTGAACACGCCGATCGGCAGGTAAAGTATCTCAGTCACGGCCAGCGGCAATGGCTCGAAATCAGCATGCTGATCCTCTCCGGCCCGATGCTGCTGTTGGTCGATGAGCCGGCGGCCGGGCTGACGGATGAAGAAACCGTGCTCACTGCCGAACTGCTACTCGAGCTGCAAGAAGAACACAGCATCATCGTGATCGAGCACGATATGGATTTCGTCCGCCTGCTGGGCTCCCGCGTCACGGTGCTCAATGAAGGCCAAGTGATGGCGTTCGGCACGATGGACCAGGTGCAGGCGGACCCGAAAGTAATCGAAGCGTACCTGGGCCGGTAGGGTGAGGGCCATGGTGAGAGAAGAGGAACTGGGAATGACGAATGTCTAATGACGAATGACTAAACAATGACGAATGACGAAATATCGCTTCGTCATTCGAGCTTCGTGATGCGTCATTCATTAGACATTCGTGCTTTGTCATTAGAGATTGAGCACCTATGTTGACGATTGACCGATTATCGTTTTCCTACGGCGCCGTGCAGGCGTTGCGCGAGGTGAAGATGACCATGGCCGATGGCCGGGTCACTTGCATCATGGGGCGCAACGGCGTCGGCAAAACGACGCTGCTGAAAAACCTGATGGGCATTCTTCGCCCGTCGTCGGGCAAGGTCGAAGCCGGCGGAATGGACCTCACCTGGATGTCGTCGCATCAGCATGCCCGAGCCGGAATGGCATTGGTGGCCCAGGGGCGGCAGATTTTTCCGAAGCTCTCGGTCGAGGAAAACCTTCGCGTCGGCCTCTCGGCGCTCGAACCGCCGCGCGGCATGTTCTCCAAATTGGCGGCCTCGCTGACGTCGAGCAATTCCGGCTCCGATAGCCTTCGCCCTCAATCGCCCAACGGCAAGCATCGCGAAATCCCCGCGATGATCTATGATCTATTTCCCGTCCTCAAGACGATGGGCCGCCGCATGGGAGGCGATCTCTCCGGCGGCCAACAACAACAACTTGCCATCGCAAGGGCCCTTGTCGGCCAACCGAAAATCCTGCTGTTGGACGAACCGACCGAAGGCATCCAGCCCAATATCATCACCCAGATCGGCCATGTGCTGCATCACTTGGTCGACCAAATGGGCATGACTGTGGTGCTGGTCGAACAGTATCTCGATTTCGTCAAGGAATTCGGACATCAGTTCTATATCATGAACCGCGGCCGCGTCGTGGCGGAAGGGCCGACGACCGACCTCAGCCCCGAAATCATCCGCAGCCATTTGAGCGTATAAGAAGCCAGGGTGAGGCGAGGGGGCCGGGAGGAAGGCGGACGCGCGAACCCGCAAGCGTGCCTCGCCGGCCGATTCGCATGGAAGCTCGCTTGCGGTTTCGCGCGTCCGCCGTCCATGCTTTCATCCGCCGTGTTTCATTCGGCATTCGTACTTCGTCATTCGTCATTTCCCCCTGGGGTTACTTGAATGATCGGACGCTTCGATTCGCTGCGGCCGGGGGAAGGGATTCTGCATCTGTCGCGCGTCGCCGGGCGGACGGCGATTGTGCGTGCGGCGGCAACCAGCCCCCTTAAATTGCTGATGCCGCGGCGCCCCGGCCCTGCCGCGTGGATCTACACGAGCACCTACGGCGGCGGCCTCGTGGCCGGCGACGACATCGGCCTTCGAATCCGGCTCGGCTCGCAAACCATCTGCGTCATTGGCACGCAATCGACGACGAAAGTTTACAAGAGCTCGCACAATCGCGTTTGCCGCCAAACGCTGGCCGCGACGGTCGATGATGGCGCCCTATTGGTCGTCGCCCCCGATCCGGTGAGTTGCTTCGACGGCGCCAATTACGAACAGCGGCAGCGGATCGAATTGCACCGCGGCGGGGCGCTGGTGGTCGTCGATTGGCTCACCAGCGGCCGGCGCTGCCGCGGCGAACAGTGGAAGATGAGCCGCTACGCCAGCCGGCTTGAAGTGGCCGTCGATGGAACTCCGGTGCTGACGGACGCCTGGCGGCTTTCGCCAGAGGATGGGCCGCTGGAATCGCCGTTTCGCATGGGCCGATTTCATTGTGCCGCGGCGTTGGCAATCATCGGCTCGCCATTGGCCGAGGCGGCAAGCCGAGAGCTGGCCGATTCGGCCCGAATTCCCTTTGCCCCCGACGCCCCGCTCATCGAAGCCGCCAGCCCGATCCCGCATGGCATCGTCGTGCGGCTATTGGGGGAAACACCTGAACTGGTTGGCCGCCGGCTCATCGAAAGGTTATCCTTTTTAGCGAGCCGGCTGGGCGAAAGCCCCTGGTCAAGAAAGTGGTAGCCGTTGTCTCTGAGACCTCAAGCCTGTAGCCTCAAGCCTTAAGCCTTCTATGCACCTCACGCCGCGTGAAATCGACAAGCTGCTGCTGCACAATGCCGGCTTCTTGGCCCAGAAGCGGCTTGCTCGCGGCGTGCGATTGAATCATCCCGAATGCGTGGCCCTGATCGCGACGCAGTTGCTCGAATTCATTCGCGACGGTCGATCGGTCGCCGAACTGATGGACCTCGGCCGGCAATTTCTCGGCCGCAAGCAGGTCATGAGCGGCGTGCCGGAAATGTTGCACGAAGTACAAGTCGAAGGCACGTTTCCGGATGGCACGAAGCTTGTCACGGTGCATCATCCGATCGCGGCCGAGCACGGCGATTTGTCGTTGGCATTGGCCGGCAGTTTCTTGCCGATGCCCGAGCTCTCTGTCTTTGAACCGGAAACCGCGGATACGCTCGATTCGCCACCGGGAAGCTGCTCGACCGGCGACGGCGATTTGCTTCTAAACGCGGGCCGCGAAACGACCACGCTTGAAGTCAGCAACCTCGGTGATCGGCCGATCCAGGTCGGCAGCCACTACCACTTCATCGAAACGAACGACCAGTTGCAGTTCGACCGAGCGGCGGCCTATGGGAAGCGGCTCGACATCCCGGCGGGCACTGCCGTGCGCTTCGAGCCGGGCGATACGAAAACCGTCACGCTCGTCGAGATCGCCGGCAAGCGCATTATCCGCGGCGGCAACAATCTCGCCGACGGCCCGCTCAGCGAAGAAAACAAGAAAGCAGCGATGATCCACGTCGCCTCGCGAAAATTCGCCGACAAAACGTCGTGACGAAATACATGCCGTGTGCCGCTGGCTCCGCCAGTGTGATTCGCCAAGGTGGTCGCAAACACTGGCAGAGGATCAATTAACGGAAAAGTCGATGCCCTACAAAATCAAGCGTTCTCACTACGCCGAAATCTACGGCCCGACGACCGGCGATAAAATCCGCCTCGGCGACACGCAGCTATGGCTCGAGGTCGAGCGCGATGCCGCCGTGTATGGCGATGAATGCAAATTCGGCGGCGGCAAAGTGCTCCGCGACGGCATGGGCCAGGCTGCCGGCACGAGCCAAGCCGACGCTCTCGATTGCGTGATTACCAACGCCCTGATCGTCGACTACACGGGCATCATCAAAGCCGACGTGGGAATCAAAAATGGGCGGATCGTCGGCATCGGCAAGGCCGGCAATCCCGACATGATGGACGGCGTCGATCCGGGCATGATTGTCGGCGTGACCACTGAAGCGATCTCCGGCGAAGGCCTGATTCTCACCGCGGGCGGCATCGACACGCACGTTCACTACATCTGCCCCCAGCAGGCTTATGACGCGCTCGCCAGCGGCCTGACCACGCTCGTCGGCGGCGGCACCGGCCCCGCCACCGGCACCTGTGCCACCACCTGCACCCCCGGCGCTTTTCACATTCGGATGATGCTTCAAGCGACTGATGGCTTGCCGATGAATTTCGGCTTCCTGGGAAAAGGCAACACCGCCAAGCCGGAGGGATTGGTCGAACAATTGGTCGGCGGCGCGGTCGGTTTCAAGCTGCACGAAGATTGGGGAACCACTCCCGCTACCATCGATTGCTGCCTGTCGGTCGCCGAGCAACACGACGTGCAGGTGGCAATCCACACCGACACGCTCAACGAATCGGGCTTTGTCGAGGCATCGATCGCCGCGTTCAAAGGCCGCACGATCCACACGTATCATTCCGAAGGGGCCGGCGGCGGCCATGCGCCCGATATTCTCCGCGTGTGCGGCGAGCCGAACGTGTTGCCGAGTTCCACCAATCCGACCAGGCCCTACACGGTCAACACGCTCGACGAGCATCTGGATATGCTCATGGTCTGCCATCACCTCGACAAGAATCTGCCCGAGGACGTGGCATTCGCCGAAAGCCGCATCCGCGGCGAAACGATCGCCGCCGAAGACATCTTGCACGATCTGGGGGCGATCAGCATCATCAGCTCCGACGCCCAGGCGATGGGCCGCATCGGCGAGGTGATCACCCGCACCTGGCAAACGGCCGACAAAATGCGCCGCCAGCGCGGCCGGCTCCCCGACGAAACGGGCGACAACGACAATCTCCGCATCCGCCGCTTCATCGCCAAATACACGATCAACCCGGCCATTGCCCACGGCATGAGCCATCTGATCGGCTCGGTCGAAGTGGGCAAGCTGGCCGACCTGGTGCTCTGGCGGCCGGCGTTTTTCGGTGCCAAGCCCGAGATGGTGATCAAGGGGGGCGTAATCGCGTGGTCGCAGATGGGCGACGCCAATGCCTCGATCCCCACGCCGCAGCCGGTGCTCATGCGGCCGATGTTCGGCAGCTTTGCCCAGGCCGTCGGCCCGATTTCGATTGCCTTCGTCAGCCAGGCCTGTGTCGACGCCGGCACTGCGAAAGAATACGGCTTGCGGAAGCGAATCGAACCGGTCCGCAATTGCCGCAACATCGGCAAGCGCGATATGAAGCTAAACGACCTCGCCCCGGCGATCACCGTCGATCCCGAAACCTACCTCGTCACCGCCGACGGCGAAGCCCTCGTCTGCGAACCGGCCGACGAACTCCCGTTGGCGCAGCGGTATTTTTTGTTCTGATTGCCTCGGCGTCGCGGATTGTCGCTACGCTCTGTCTCAAAACTCGCCGATCGGCACACCAGCCCGAAGCGTTAGCGAGGGAATCGTTGACAGACTGGACCTGCTCCGCCTGGCTTGAGGTGCGGGCTGGTGTTTTGCGATATGGCATGGCTGAAGCGATGCCGCTCGGCTTCCCGGGGGACCCTTCGGCCGCTATACTGGTTCGTTTCCACGCAACGTAATTCTTCGTCAACCGCGTTCCTACGATCCGAGGGTGCGATGGCTCGAGTTTGCGAAATTTGTGGCAAGGGACACGCGATGGGGAATTCCGTTACCATTCGCGGCAAGGCCAAGTATCTCGGCGGAGTCGGCACGAAGGTGACCGGCATCGCCCGGCGGAAATTCAAGCCGAATTTGCAACGGATCCGCGTCACCGTGGGTCGCGGCACCAACACGACCAAGCTCGTTTGCACGCAATGCATCCGCAGCGGCGGCGTGGCCAAGCTCGTGCGCCGGGCACCGTTCAAGCTTTCGGCTGCAGAAGCGTCGACAAAGGCCACCAGCTAACGATTCGGCCGAAGCACTGGCAAAGCCAGTGCACACGGCTCAGTGCCATACGGCGCCGTGCCGTAGGTCAGGCTTTCCAGCCTGACGATTCGCCGTTCGACGTTCACTCGCCCCCAAGAGATCGTCCGATGAGCCTTAGCCGCGCGGATGTCGAAAAGGTGGCCCTGCTGGGCCGGCTCCGCCTCACCCCGCAAGAGCTCGACACGATGACGGCCCAGTTGGGCGCGGTCGTGGCCTATGTCGAGCAGCTTTCGGAATTGAACACCGACGATGTCGAGCCGATGGCCCATGCCGTCGAATTGACCAACGTCTTCCGCCCCGACGAACTCCAGCCGAGCCTCGATCGCAGCGCCGCCCTTGCCAACGCCCCGCACCACGACGATGAATACTATCTGGTTCCGGCGGTGCTTGGCGAGTGACGGCAAGCGGCCGGGGGCCGCCGTCAGAAAGCAGTTACGAGTCTGTGATGTCGCTCCTCCACCACACTGCCACGCAGCTATTGGCCCAGCTCGAATCGGGCGAGGTGTCGGCCGTCGAGGCGACGCAAGCCTATCTCGATCAGATCAAGCGGCGCGAACCGGAGGTCAAAGCCTTTCTCCGCGTCGATGCCGAAGGAGCGCTGTGGCAAGCGGCCGACGTCGATCGCCGTCGCAAGGCGAAGCAGCCGGTCGGCCGGTTGGCGGGCCTGCCCGTGGCGGTCAAGGATTTGCTTTGCTCGAAAGGCGAATTGACGACCTGTGCTTCGCGGATGCTCGAACATTTTCGGCCCCCGTATGACGCCACCGTGGTGGCCAAGCTGCGCGCCGCCGACGCGGTGCTGATCGGCCGAACGAATCTCGATGAATTCGCGATGGGGGGCTCGACCGAGAACTCGGCCTTTCAACAAACGCACAATCCTTGGGATCTCGAACGCACGCCGGGCGGCTCCAGCGGAGGGGCGGCCGCGTGCGTCGCCGCCGACATGGCCCCGCTTTCGATCGGCACCGACACCGGCGGCTCGATCCGCCAGCCCGCGGGATTGTGCGGCGTCACCGGATTGAAGCCCACGTACGGTCGCGTGAGCCGGTTCGGCCTGGTGGCATTCGCCAGCAGCTTGGATCAAATCGGACCGCTCGCGCGCACGGCCGAAGACGCAGCCCTGTTGCTCGAAGTGATCGCCGGGCACGATCCGCGCGACGCGACATCGATCCCTTCGCCGGTCCCCGCCTATTCGCAAACGGTCGGTCAGCCGCTCGAAGGCTTGCGGCTCGGCTTGGTGCGCGAGCATTTTGGCCCGGGGCTCGATGCCGAGGTGGAAGCGGCGGTTCGCGAAGCGATGCGAGTTTATGAATCGCTGGGGGCCAAGGTCGAAGAGGTGTCGCTGCCGCATGGCAAATACGGTGTGGCCACGTATTACGTCATCGCCCCTTGCGAGGCCTCGAGCAATCTGGCCCGCTACGACGGCATTCACTATGGCTATCGCACCGATGAATCGGCCATGGAGGCCGAACTCGATTCCGAGCGAAAGCAACTGATCGCTGCCGGAGATCGCGCCAGGGCGGACAACCTCGACAATCCGCTGGTGCGGCTCTATCGCCGCAGCCGGGCCGAGGGATTTGGGCCCGAGGTGAAGCGGCGTATCATGCTCGGCACCTACGCGCTTAGCGCCGGCTACTACGACGCGTATTATCTCAAAGCGCTCAAGGTGCGCCGGTTGATTCGGCAAGACTATGACGAAGCGTTTCGCCGTGTCGATCTGATCGCCGGGCCAGTGACCACGTCGCCGGCATTCAAGCTCGGCGAAAAATCGAACGATCCGCTGGGGATGTATCTGGTCGATCTGTACACCGTCAGTGCGAATTTGGCCGGCATCGGCGGAATCGTGTTCCCCTGCGGATTCAGCTCGAGCGGTTTGCCGATCGGTCTGCAATTGCAAGGCCCCACCTTGGCCGAAGACCGCCTCTTCCGCGCCGCCCACATGTTCCAAACGGCCACGGATTGGCACGAGCGGCGACCTGATGGGAGGGGCGAGGGGCGAGGGGCGAGGGGCGAGTAAAAAGAATCCAGGGTCCCGCAATGCATTCAACGACACCCGCCGACGCGCGGTTCCATCGACCTTTCGTGTTGCATATCATGTGTTCCGCCTTACTCGTCCCTCGCCCCTAGCCCTCCCCCCTCGTGTTCACCACCATCATCGGTCTCGAAGTTCACGTGCAACTACTGACGCAGACGAAATTGTTCTGCGGTTGCAGCACGCGCTTCGGGGCGCCGCCCAATACGCAAACCTGCCCCGTCTGCATCGGGATGCCCGGCGTCATGCCGGTGATGAATCGCCGGGCATTCGAGCTGGCGTTGCGGGCGGCGGTCGCGCTGAATTGCCGCATCGCTCCGTTCACCAAGTGGGACCGCAAGAATTACTATTATCCCGACCTGCCCAAAGGCTATCAGATCAGCCAATACGATCTGCCGTTTTCCTCGGCAGGGCATCTGGAAATTCGCGATCCAAAGGGCCGCTTCCAGCCGCGCGAGATCGGCATCATCCGCGTGCATTTGGAAGAAGACGCCGGCAAGAGCATGCACGACGAACTGGCCGGCAAAGCCGATAGCCGCATTGATTTGAACCGCGCGGGCACGCCGCTATTGGAAATCGTGAGTCAGCCCGATCTCCGTTCGCCGCTCGAAGCCAAAACCTATCTCACCGAACTCAAGCTGCTGCTTTCGTATCTCGGCATCTCCGATTGCAACATGCAGGAAGGAAGCCTGCGGGTCGATGCGAATGTGAACCTGCATGTCCCGCAGCCCGACGGCCGGTTGGCGAAAACGCCGATCGTTGAAATCAAGAACATGAACAGCTTCCGAGCCGTCGAGCGGGCGCTCGTTTATGAAGCCGAGCGGCAACTGCAAGTCTGGCAGGAAACGAAGCAAGAAATCGGCGCCGTGCCCAAGCAAACGCGCGGCTGGGACGATGCTGCCAATGTCACGCGGGCCCAGCGGCACAAGGAAGAATCGTCGGACTATCGCTATTTCCCCGAGCCCGATCTCGTGCCCGTCACCGTACCGGCCGGGGCGGTTCGCGAAATCGCAGCTTCGCTCGGCGAGCTGCCGGCCGCGTTGCGAACGCGGCTGGAAATCACACACGGCATCAGCCAATACGATAGCGACGTGCTCGTGAACCAGGGGCTGCCACTGGTGGATTATTTCGTCGAACTAGCCAAACTGATCGGCGATGGCAAGCTGGCCAGCAATTGGCTGCAGCAAGACGTGCTGCGAACGCTCAATGAGCGCGGCGTGGCGATCGAACAATTCCCGATTCGCCCGGCCGGACTCGCAGAATTGATTTCCCGGGTACTATCGGGTGATTTGGATACGAGCCGTGGCCGCGAAGTGTTTGCCGACATGCTCGTCGCCGGCAAGAGCGCGGCGGAAGTGATCGCCGCTCGCGGTTTCACGCGCGTCGACGAAAGCGAATTGATCGCCCTCTGCCAGGAAATCGTGGCGGCAAATCCCAAGATCGTCGCCGACGTGAAAGGGGGCAAACTTCAAGCCGCCGGCAATCTCGTCGGCCAAGTCAAAAAGCGCAACGCCAACATCAACCCCGGCCGCGTGCGGGAAATCTGCCTCGACCTGATCGCGAAGCTCTAAAATCGCGCATCGCAAGCCCAGGGAAGGCCCTATCCGTCTTCCCACTTGCACGTCTTTCTCTCGGCCATCCCCGGGGGTTCCGCGCGACCCCCCCTTCCCAGCCCTCCAAACTCTTGCCAACCCCCGCCCATTCCTGTAAACTTTGCAATACAAAGTGAATCGCGCCGTCCTGGAGCCCCGATCATGGAACTGCAAGAAGCCCTCCTGCAAATCGCCGCCATCCGGCGGCAGATGGCCCGTAGCGAGCAATTTCGCGGATATCGGGCCGCCCCGGTGGCGATCTCGGCTTTGCTGGCGTTCCTCGCCAGTGCGGTGCAGTCGCAGTGGATCTCCGAGCCCGCGACGCATTTGTGGCGATACCTGGCATTGTGGATCGCAGTCGCCGCCGCTAGCCTTGCAATTTGTCTGGGCAATGTCTGGCTCCGCAATCGGCGGTCGCCTGGGTTATTGCAGCATGAGACGACTCAGTTGGCGCTTGAGCAGTTTTTCCCCTGTCTCGTGGCAGGGGGGCTGCTGACGATCGTCGTTGCCCGTGCGGCGCCGCAAGCCGCATGGATGCTTCCGGGTCTGTGGGCAATTCTTTTCAGCATGGGCCTGTTTGCGTCATGGCGGCTGTTGCCGCCGGCGATTCTTGCCGTGGCGATTTATTATCTCGCGAGCGGCCTCGGCGCACTGGCTTGGACGAGCAACCGCGAGCCGCTTTCTCCATGGGAAATGCCGCTGTTGTTTGGAGTCGGCCAATCCATCACGGCAGCCGTGCTTTTGCTTTCGGAGAGGAAAGGGACTAAGCCGTGACCAAGAAAGAGCCCTCGCGTCGCGAAGGGACCACCAAAAGACCAGCTGCCGCACAAAGCCGCGCGCCGGCCGTCCCGACAGCGGGGCGCTACGCCTACGAAGGCCTCGATCGCACGATTCACGAAAAGGCCCGGCTCGGCATTTTGACCTCGTTGGCCGCACACCCGACGGGACTGTTGTTCGGCGATCTGAAAGATCTTTGCTCGCTGACCGACGGCAATCTCAGCCGCCATTTGCAAACGCTGCAAGAAGCCGGACTGGTGGAGGTTTGGAAGCGATTCGAGCGAAAGCGACCGCAAACGCTCTGCCGATTGACCGAACCGGGCCGCCGCCGGCTGTTGGCTTACATCGCCGAATTGGAACGCGTCGTCGCCGACGCGGCCGCATCGGTCAAGACCGCCGCGGCAATCGAGCACAGCCCAGCGTTGCGACCAGGATGGCTCCCCGGCTGACGACCCCCTTTTTCGAACTGTACTTTGCAATGCAAAGTCCACTACTCTAACAAGTAAACGGATTTCTTGTCATTCCCTCCACTTTTTCCAAGGAGAAGCCTCGATGCCCGCGTTCCTCTCTTCTCGCCAATGGCAAGACTTTTTCCGCAGCAATACGAGCCATCAACTTCCGCTCCCCTGGGACATGGGGGCCGAATTGTCGGCGGCCGAAGCTCGCGCAATTATCCGATCGCTGCAAGCCTGGCAACTGGGCGAAACGTCCGATGGCTCGCATTTGATGGCCGCGGCACGCCGCTATGCGGCCAGAATCGGCGACCCGGAATTTCCCGCCGTCGTCGAACTATTCATCGCCGAAGAGCAACGGCATGGCGAATTGTTGGGCCGATTTCTCGACATGCAGGGCTCCGGCCGGATCGGCCGCAATTGGGGCGACTCGCTGTTCCGGCTGATGCGCGCACGACTGTCGAGCATGGAGATTTGGACCACCGTGGTCATCGCCGTGGAAACGCTGGCGATGATTTATTATCGTGCGGTGCTCCAAGCAACCGAATCGCAATTGCTGCAGACGATTTGCCGCCAGATCCTTCGCGACGAAGTGCCGCATCTGCAATTGCAATACGAACGCTTGGCTCAAATCTATGCCACCCGTGGCCCGATCCTCCGCCGGCTCACGCTCCGTTCGCAGCAAATCTTGTTCTTCGGCACAGCGTCGGCCGTTTGGATTGCGCATCGTCGTGCACTGCGGGCCGGGCGATTTCCGCTACGGCGTTTTTGGCGATCGGCGTGGAAACGGATGGGCGTGCATTGGAGCCGCATGGGCCTGATCGCAAGCCCAGGGCCTTTGAGTTCGCGAGCGCTAAATTCGCCTGCGAAACGGCGTGGAACGGTTCCGAGCCAAAACGAAGCGTCGGCGGTATAATCGACGGCTGTATATTTTGGAGGGCCAACAATCTAGCACAGGCATTCGACGGCGATGCGCGGTGAAGTGGCAGCAAAGCAAACCGACGAGATTTTCGATAGTAGTTCGATGCCTGATCGCGTCGAAGAACTCGATCGTTCGGATTCACGCCGCGTTTTTGCTACTTGATCCGCCTGCTCGGCGACTTTGATCTTGCCGAAGAAGCGTTGCACGATGCTTTCGCCGCAGTCGAGCAATGGTCGCGCGACGGGATGCCTGAAAACCCGCGTGCTTGATTGATCTCGACAGGTCGTTTCAAGGCCATCGATGCGATTCGGCGACGCAAACGCTTCGATAGTTCGCTCGCGGACATCGCCCAGCGACAAACGGCCGCCCTGCCGGCCGAACTGTTGCCAGAACCACCAGCCCGCCAATCGGCCGAGCAAGCCGGCGGGCATCCGAAACTGATCGGTGAGCGATCGGAAGAGTCGTTTCGCGCCGCTGTGCGGCGTCAGTTCTGCGGCCTTCATGCAGCAGCTCTTGCAAGTGCCTGAATCGGCGAGAGACGGATCGCAAAAAGTGTGTCCGATGTTGTTGTACCCCAAGCTCCGAACCGGCGAGCCGCGGATCGGCTTATTTCCCGATGCAGAACCGGCTAAACACGCGGTCGAGAATGTCGTCGGTGTAGACGGTGCCGACGACTGTTCCAAGCTCGACGAGGGCGGCGCGAAGTTCGGCCGCGATCAATTCCTCGCCGCCGGAGCGGCTTGCCATTTGCCCGGCGCGCCGCAGACATTCGGCAGCCAATCGAAGGCTTTCGTTGCAACGCGTCGCTGTGTTGGCGACGGCGCAGTTTGAATCTTGCGAGGCCAATTGCTCGCGGATCGCGGCTTTCAGTGCGTCGAGGCCGACCCCAGTTAATGCGGACGTTGGGAAGAAGTGGGTTTTGGAGTTGGGCGGCTGGGCAGATCCAGGAAAGGTTGGGAGGATGCGGTCCAGAGGTGATGTCGTTGGCAGCCTTCCCGGGGCTCGGGGGACGATGGTTCGAGAGAGGGAGGTTTGAACTGCGTCGCACTTGGTGAGGGCCACCAGTGGATGCTCGGCGGTGGTCAATTGCGTTTGCTCCCAAGCGTTCGGTTCGCGGGTCGCATCGAGGCATAGCAGCCGCAGATCGGCTTGTTCGGTTTGTTCGACGGTCATTTGCTGCGCGGCGCTCGAAATCGTCGGGTGGTCGACGTCGATGGGCTCGCGGCCGGCCGTGTCGACCAACCGGCACGATGTCTCGCCGAGCGGCAATGTGGCCATTAGATAATCGCGTGTCGTTCCTGGCTCGCTCGAAACAATCGCCGCCGTTCGATCCAGCAGTGCGTTGAACAGGCTGCTCTTGCCGACGTTTGGCCAACCCACGAGCGCGACCCGTGGTTCGATTTCCACGCGGTTGCGCGACCGCATTCGGTCCAGCAACTGTTCGACACGCTCCGTCGCCGCCGCAAGCCGCGAGCGCAATGCAGTATCGGAAATGAATTGCAAGCCTTCGTCCGCAAAATCGAGCCCAGCCTCCAAATCGGCCAGCAGGTTCAACAATTCGTCGCGCAGCGATGCCAACGGCCCGCTCAATCCACCCGCCAATTGCGAAAGTGCGACGCCGAGTTGCCGGCGATCGTTCGCATCGATCACTCCCAAAACAGCCTCGGCTTGTATCAAATCGAGCCGGCCGGCGAGAAACGCTCGGAGCGTGAATTCGCCCGGTTCAGCCAACCGCGCGCCCGCCGAGCAAACGGCTCGCAGCAGGATGGCCAGCAGCGGCGGCGAGCCGAACGTGTGCAACTCGGCAACCGGTTCGCGCGTGAAGCTGCGAATCGTTGGCCAGAGATACAACGTGCATGGGAGCGTGCTCGATGCCGATTGCCTTCCGACCGCGGCGGACAAAGCAACGCTGCCGGCGATGACGCAAGCACGGCTCGCGCTTTCGAGGCTGTCCAAGTCGTGCGGCGTAAATACTCGTCGAACAACGGCGACGGCCTCGTGGCCGCTGATACGCAGAATGCCGCGCGCCGAGCCGCCGGCAGCAGTGGCGATTGCCGCAATGGTGTCGTCGGGCGAATGCACGAGAGAGCCGGAAAACAAGATCCGAGAACACAGCCGGACGCGCGAAACCGCCACAGCGAGTCCCAAAGCCGAACACCGCCACAAGCCACCAACCTACTATCCGTTGCGACCGCGTTGTTTCTTCTTGTTCGCACTTCGACTCGAACCATTTTGACCGTTCGTGCTGGCGATCGCCGCGGAGCGAGATTCGCTCGCAGCCGCCGGATTGCTGCCGCCGGGCGGAAGCGTCTTGGGCAAAAGTTTTCGCTCCGCGATTCCCCACATGCTTGATGCAATGAAATACAGGCACAAGCCGCTCGCCACCTTGAAATACAAGAAGCCCATGCCGAGCGTCATGAATTTCATGATCTTCTGCTGCAACGCCGTGTTGTCGTCGGTCGCCGGCGGCATGAACATCGATTGCTGCCAAACGAACAGAGCGACCGTGAGAATCGGCAGAATATTCAAATACGGCCCAAGCCAAGCGGTCTCGCCCGACAAGAAAGGCGGAATCGTATGCCTCCAATTCCAAAACATGTCAGGCGCGGCGAGATTCGAGCACCACCGCACGCCTTCGCCCAACAGCGATGCCTGCCGCAACTCGATATTGACCATTAGCGACCGATAAAGGCCCATGAAAATCGGCAATTGCACGAACACCAGCAAGCAGCCACCCATCGGGTTGTAATTGTGCTTCTTCCATAGTTCCTGCATCGCGCGGGTGCGCTGCTCGGCGTTGGTCTTGTATTTCTCGTTGATTTTCTTCATTTCCGGCTGCAACTCTTGCATCTTCTTGGCGCTAAGGGCTTGCTTGCGCGACAGCGGAAACATGCAAAGCCGGACCAGGATCGTGAGCATCAAAATCGCGATGCCGTAGTTGCCGACCAGCCAATGGAAGATTTCCAAAATCGCCACCATCGGCTGTGCAACCAAAGCGAACCAGCCGTAATAGACGAGTGGACTGAGGTCGTTGCCCACTCCGCCGCCGTATTGATCCAATAGTGCCGGCTGCTTGGGGCCGATGAACACTTGATAGTCGTGTTCGATTTTCTTGCCCGGATCGAGCACTTCCAGCGCGCTGGTGAGCCGGCAAGTGCAATCGACCTTCCGCCGCACGGCCACATCCTTCGGCACCTCGCCGACGATCATCGCCCGGACTTCCGAAAACCAGGGCTTAAACTTTTGGCCTTGCGGGGCCTCGTTCTGCGGAATCAGCGCGGAAGCAAAATATTGCGCGTCCACGCCCGCAAAGGCCAGCGGAGCTTCGGGCAATTCCGGGCCGACCGGCTTGGTGGCCTCGTCTTTCGGCGGCGTTTGGCCATTCTTTTTAGCTTCGATTTCCTTTTCTTTTTGCGCGGCCAGCGGCATGCTGTTGTCGAGCGTCAGTTCGCTGCCGTGAAATTTCAGCGCCACGTCGCGCAATGCCAGACCGCTCCAATCATGCGATATGCGGTAGGAATACCACCAGCCTTCGGTAGGCAATCCAGTCGCCCCATCGAGCTGATAGGCGACCTCATGCGATTTCTTGCCGGTATTGCGCACTTCGACGTGCAGTATCAGGTGATAGGCCGGGGCCGAGGCGCCGGCTGGATTTTTTCCGATTTCGGCCAGCGTAAAGCGCTTCACCAACTCCAAATCCCACCGCGGCAGCCTGCGCGTGAATTCGACCGTGTTCGGATCGGTCCGCTTTGCTTGCCACAGACCGTCGCGAAGATGCAACCCGGCGATCTCGTCGTTCACGCCGGCCGTGTCGTTCGTATCGTCGTCGGCTTGGTGCAATGTCAGCAACAGCGACAGCGGATCGTGGTCGGTCGGCGGCGGAAGGATATCGAGCGGATCGGTGTTTGCCTCCGGCGAAATCACCGACAGCGGATATCGGCCAAGCGTGGCGGCGAGTTTTACTTTCTTTCCGTCAGACAGCACCGAGAGTTCGACCTGTTGGCCCGGCTTCGTCGTGTTCAGCGCATCGACAAGCGCCTGCGGACTCTCGATCGATTGGCTATCAAGGCCGGTGATCTTGTCGCCCGGTTTCAATCCGGCAGCCGCGGCGGGAGTGCCGTCGCCGACGACATTTACGATGCAACCGGACCCTTTGGCCGGCAATGCGAGAGCCAGCCGGCCCAAATAGCCGTTCCGATTGTCCAAATCGCCGTACTTCGGATTGCTCATCTCGACCCGCTCGACGGCCGCGCCGCGATTGGTGAGCGTTACGAGCATTTCGTATTTGCCGCCGGCCGTCGCAGGAGTGAGCGAGCCGAGCGTAAACCACTGCGGAGCAATATCGATCGCTTCTTCGGCCGGTGGCTGCTGCGGCCCCACAACGGGCGGGTTTTGTCTGGGCGGAGCCGGCTTTTCGCCAGGCGCCGTTTTTTCGGCCGGCTTCACTGCGGGCGCGTTCGCTTCGGGTGGATTCGCACCGCGCTCGCCGGCTTTCGGCGCGGCCTTTTCGTTGGCCGCCCCCTTTCCGCCGTTTTCATTTTGGGCAACCTGATTTTGTTGGTTTACCGGTTTGGGGGGGTGGACCAAGTTTTCCAGGTAGACGCTGCCGATGAGAATCAGCAGTGAAATCGCCAGGAATGATACCAGTCGCCGTTCCACGATGGAGTTCTTTCGTTACGTTGGGTTTGTGCGTTTGCGGTATTCGTGTTGCGGCGGCCGGCAATCGGGTGCGGCAGCTTCACCGCACGGCACTTCAATTCGGTCGTAGCGACTATGCAAATGATACGCTTCGCGGCCACCCAGAGGTTTCTGCCGCCAGAAACGAGGGCATCGCGGCGGAACTTCCGACGCCGCTTCATCTTTGATCTACGGGACTGAAGCGTCAACCCCATTCAGTGTCCGCCGGCATAGCGAGCCGAGACGAATCACCGGCGATGGCCAGATCGCTCGCCGGCCCCATCCAACTGGTCTTTTAGCGACCCTCCAGCAACCGGTCGCCGAGATAATTATCCAGTTCGGGAATATCGTAAATCTTCTGCCGCGTAATCTCCGCCGGATAATCGATCCGCCGGAACGACAGGCTGCCATCTTCCAGCACGACATAGCAGGCCTTGCGATTTCCATCGCGCGGCTGGCCGACCGAACCCACGTTGACCATCACCTTCTCATCGCCGAGTTTGAACGTTCCGCCGATGTCTTCGGGGCTAAAAAAATTGCCGCTCAGCGTAAACACCCCCGGCACGTGCGTGTGTCCTTGAAAGCAATATCGCTCGACGAACGAAAATATTTTTTCCATTTTCCGCTGGTTGTAGATGTCTTCAGGAAAGACATATTCATTGAGCGGATTGCGGGCGGAGCCATGGACATAGAGAAATCCATTGTCGCGCCGGTTGCGCGGCAACTCACCCAGGAATTCCCATCGCCGAACGCGATCGTCCGAGGTTCCCCGGCCCCTTTCCAATTGCGAACGGGTCCAAAAAATCGCTCGCTCGGCGCTGGAATTAAACCCCTCGGGATCGAACAGCGCGCCCTGATCGTGATTGCCCAGTAGGGTGAAATCGCATTTCATCACCAGATCGATGCAATCCAGCGGATCGGGGCCATAGCCGATGATGTCTCCGAGGCAGAAGATCTCGGTAATCCCCTGCTGTCGGACGTCGGCCAACACCGCCTGGAGAGCCTCCAGGTTGCTATGAATGTCGCTGATGAGGGCTCGCTTCACGCCTGAGTTCCAGCCCGTTTCCCGCTCCCGCGCGTCGAAGGCCTACGCGAGGATTTGATCGAAGGTACAATGACGAAAGGACAAATGCTGAATCTTTCGCGGCTCAAGATGAATTCGCTCGTCGCTCTTGATGCCGGGCAATTCGAGCGTTGCGCGATTTGGCCGGCAGTCGAAGTTTCGACGGACGATTGCGTTTCGCCACGCTACCGTTGCCAAACTTGAAGTCTAAGTCCGAAGGATTGCAGGGTCAAGCCGGGCGCGCACGCTGCTTCACACCTATCGCGGTGGCACCCATGAAAATCTTGGCCATCGAAACGACCGATCAGGCGGGAAGCGTGGCCTTGCTCGACAACCGGCGGGTCGTGGGCGAGCACCGCTTAGCGCCCGGGCAGCGGAGCGCCCAATCGCTCGCGCCGGCAATCCGCGATCTTTTGGCGGCGACCGGATGGCGGCCGGCCGATATTCGACTTGTGGCGGCGGCGATCGGCCCAGGCTCTTTCACGGGCTTGCGCGTGGGCCTGACCACGGCCAAAACGTTCGCCTACGCCGTGCAGTGCGACCTGGTGGGAGTGCCGACGTTGGAAGTGGTCGCGGTGCAGGCGGCGGGAGAGAGGCCAGGAGCCAGGGGCCAAATTCTCGCCGTGCTCGATGCCGGACGTCAACAGGTGTTTTCCGCGCGGTTTCAACCGCTCGCCGCGGCTATGCAGTGCATCGAGCCCACGGCCATATTGGATGATGCCGATTGGCTTGCGGGACTTTGGAGCACAGCATCATTGCCCAGCAGATCGGAGCAAATCGAATTGCTTTCCGGGCCCGGCTTGCGAAAGTTCGCCGGCCAGCTACCGGCGGAAATCCACCTCGCTCCCGCTGAGATGTGGAGCCCCGGAGCCGCTACGGTCGGACGATTGGCCCTCGACCGTCACCAGGCTGGCCAGCGCGACGATCCGTGGAGCATCGTGCCGATGTATTATCGGTTGAGTGCGGCAGAGGAGAAACTCCAACGGATGAAAATCCGTTAGACTCGCCACTTGAGATCGTAAGTGGTGCCATTTTCCGGATGGTGTTTGTCGAGCGCGTGCAGCACGACATTCATTCCGTCTTCTTTCAATGTGGCCGACAACCAGCCGTTCGGCCGATTCGGTTGAAACACGTAAGCCGTCGGGGGCAAGTTGATCAGTTGGATCCCCTTGTACGCAATCACGAACCACGAATGCGTATGCCCGAAGATCATCGCCTTGACATGCTTGCGCGGTTCGAGCACGTCGAACAGGGCCGAGGTGTCGATGATTCCTTTCGCAAGCAAACGCAGTAGCTCGTTGAAGTCGGGATTGTGGTGGCAGACGATGATGGCGGGTTTGTCGGCATGGGCATCCAGCGCTTTGGCGAGCCAAGCGATTTGCGCCGCGCCCAATTCGCCAGGCGTCTCGTTTGTTTTCTTCAGCGAATCGAGCAAAAACCAGTTGGCCCGCTCGGCCAGGATCACGTCGACCAACCGTCCTTCGACCGGTCGCGTCTCGGGCCGATACTCGGCCAGCGCTGCGGCGAATGAGGCCCGATCGTCGTGGTTGCCCATTCCCAGGTGCAGCGGCAACCCCGCCTCGCGCAGCGGATCGAGCAGCCGGGCCACCTGGCGATAATCTTCCTTCAAGCCCAGGTGATATGCACAATCGCCATTCAGAAACGCCGCTGCGGGGCGAACCTCGAGTGCGGCAACTTCCGCGGCGACGCGGCGAAAATTGTCGGTCATGTTCACCCCGCGATTCCTCTCCTTCGGGTTGGCGGCGATGTGGGCATCGCTCAACAGCGCGAATAGGTGCGGATCGCGGCGTGGCTCGGCGGCCGGCGAAAAACCGACCGTCAACACACCCGCGGCCCCGGCGGCCCCGCCGATGATGAATTTTCGCCGATTGAGAGGTGGAAGATGAATTGGCACGGCGGAATGTCCTCGCGCGCGGCACGCGTCGGTCTGTCCTAACGGATTACAGGTTCTTTAGCTCGGGTCCCAACGAAAGCGGTTTGCCGGCCTTAGCCTCGATCGTGGCTTGCCGATCGGCGTAGCGGATTCGGCACGGGCCGTCGAAGGTCGGCCGAATTTGGGCACTTGTCAATTTTCCGTTGTTCCAGGCCAAATCGACCTCGAAGCCGCCGCGAGCCCGCAGCCCTTTGACCGAACCGGTCGGCCAGGCTTTGGGGAGCGCCGGCAGCAGATGCAATTCCCCCTCCTGGCTTTGCAATAGCATTTCGGCGATGCCGGCAGTCGCGCCGAAATTACCGTCGATCTGAAATGGCGGATGTGTGTCGAACAGATTGGGATACGTGCCGCCACCCGACGAATAATTCACGCCCTTCACGCCGACAACTCGCAACTGGCGATGGAGCAGCTTGTAGGCGTGGTCGCCGTCGAGCAGCCGCGCCCAAAGATTGATTCGCCAAGCCATGCTCCAACCGGTGCTTTCGTCGCCACGCGCTTCGAGCGACACTTTGGCGGCCTGCGCCAGCTTGGGCGTTGCCAGCGGCGAAATCTGATGGCCCGGATAGAGGCCGACTAGATGCGATGTATGACGATGATCGTCCTTGGGGTCATCGCGATCGATCCTCCATTCCTGCAATTGGCCCCAGCGGCCGATCTTGGGGCCGAGCAGCTTTTGGCGCATCGCTCCGATCTTGGCTCGATAATCCGGATCAACCGCGAGCACTTGCGCGGCTTCCCCATAGTTCGTGAATAAGTCCCACACGAGTTGCTGGTCGAACGAAATACCGTCTTCCCTCGGGCCGTGCTCGGGCGAGAAATCGTTCGGGGCCACAAGCGTCCCATCGGGGAGGCGCTTCAATCGATCCTCCCAAAACTCGCAGGTTTCCTTCAGAATCGGATAGAGCCGTTTGAGATATGGCTTGTCGCCAGTGTACGCATAGTGGTCGAACAGATTCTGGCAGAGCCACGCGTTGCCGGCAGGGATCCATTCCCAGGTCGAGCCGCCGAAGATTCCGTTCTCCGCCCGCGATGCCCAGCCGCGGACATGGAACTCCGCCGCGGTCGCCCGGCGGTGGACTTCGCGCGTGCTGTCGACCCAATCGAACAGCGGCATGAAGCATTCCGGCAGATTCGTCGGATCGGCCGGCCAGTAGTTCATTTCCACGTTGATGTCGTTGTGATAATCGCTGCGCCAAGGCGGGCTGTTGCTGTCGTTCCAAAGCCCTTGCAGGTTGGCCGGCAGAGAACCAGGGCGCGACGAACTAATCAGTAGATAGCGGCCGTATTGGAAAAAGAGCGATTCCAATTCCGGGTCGGCGTGGCCCGAAGCATAGTCCTCAAGGCGCCGCAATGTGGTTTCCGAATCGACCGTCTTAGCAGACTCGCCGAGATTCAACTCTACGCGATCGAATAGCCTTTTGTAGTCGGCGACATGGTCGGACCGAAGTGTATCGAACGACTTGGCGGCGGCATCCGCAAGCTGCCGCATGAGCCGGTCGTGTGGAAGATCGCCGCGCCAATGTTTATCGGAGCGGTTCAGATAATCGGTGCCAGGGTCCAAGAGAATCGTCAGTGCGTCGACATTCTTGAAAACGAGCGATGCGCCCTGCGCATCCGATTGCAACGTGCCACCTTCGTGGAGCACGCGGATTTCAGCTTCGTAGTACAGGTGATTCGACAACTCGCCGCCGGCCGAAAGCCGATTCTGCTCGGCCACGGGCTCGGCGCCGTGGGCATCCTTGAGGCGGACCGTGCCCGAATATCGCCCCGGTTTGTCGGCCGTCAGCCGCAGCACGAGCACCTGATCCGGAAAGCTGCAAAACACCTCGCGATGGTATCTGACGCCGTCGAGCGCGTAGCTGACGCGATGGATGGCCGACGCGATGTCGAGCTCGCGGTGATAATCCGTCGCATGTTGGTGGCCAAGATCGACGAACAGATCACCGAAGTTCTGATAACTGCCTGTGTCGTTCTCATCGCCGGTCCAAAGGCTGTCTTCGTTAAATTGGATGTGCTCCGAATCCAGGCCGCCGAAAATCATTCCGCCGAATCGACCGTTGCCAACCGGCAACGCTTCGGTCATCCAATCCATCGCCGGCCGATCGTAACGAAGCACGAGGTCGGCCGCGGAGGCCGAAGTAGCGCCGGAAAGGCAAACAATGGCAACTAAACACGCTGCCGCACAAACGAAGTTGACGGGATGCAAGGCGTAACGCACGATGCTCGATTCTCGATTACGGGTTTAACTTTTCTTCGGCAATATAGACCGCACTCGCTCTTGAAGATCGTTCGCTCTTCTTACTAAATCCGCGCTCGGTTTTGCCTGTTTCACTTTGCCCATCGCCACGATGATCGCAGCGGCACTCAATCGGACGTCGGCCGCCCGGGCCAGATTGCCGGCGACGGCGATGGCCGCGGCGGCCGCGTCCGAGCGAACCGACGGCACGTCGAGAAACGGCGAGATTTGGTCGAAAGCCTTTGCCGATTGAACTCGACTGAGCACGCGCAGTAGCAGGCGGCGTTCGTCGTCGCGCTCGACGAGCGGCGTCGCGGTGGCCGACATTTCCAATCGCTTGTCGGCCGAAAGATCGACATCAAGGGCAAGCCGCAAGAAACCGCGCAGGGCGCGAAGCTTGTTGCTCGGCTGATTTGGATCGCGGGCCAGCGCCAGCAGATCGGGCGCTGCCGCCTGATCGGGCCACTTGCACAATGCCGCAACGCCGGCCTCGCGCGCTTGGTTTGCGCCGGATTTGATCGCCTCGCGCACCGCTTGCAGGCCGTTGGCTCCGCCGACCGTGGCAAGCAGACGCAAGATTTCGGCTTGCTGGTCGGCGTTGGCGCCGGTCATCGCGGCGACGATTTTCGCCGTGCAAGATTCCTTGTCGGGAGCCGACACGCAGATCGCGGCCACGACGTTTTCCGCCGACGCCTGTTCCGCGGGCGAGCCGGCTTTAAGCAGTACGCCGATCGTCTGCGGCAAATCCGCTTCGCTTGCCACGCCGGCCAATGCCTTCATCGCGGCCTGCCGCGCTTGGGGTTCGCTTTCGGCGGCGATTTTTAGCAACGCCCGCGTCGCCGCCGCGGTATGCCGTCGGCCAAGGCACTGGATCGCCACGAGCTGCTTGTCTCGGTCCGGCGAATCGACCATTTTGACAAGCGCCGCATCGGCTTCGCCAGCCGGCATCTTGACGATCGCAGCAATCGCCGCCTCGGAGACACCTTTTTCGGGCGCGACGGCGGCGGCGAGAATCGCGGGTAGCGATTGCGTGTCGTTCAAAAGGGCCAGCGATCGAACCGCGGCAATGCGAACGAGCGGATCGCTTTGTCCTACAACAGCACGAATTGCCGGCAGCGCCGCTTTGTCGCCCCGCACGCCGAGGGCTTGGATCAACAGCGATTGCCGCGCGGCAGGCAGCTTGGCGATTTGCGCGGCGTATGTCGCTGTTGCCTCGGCCGACGGAAGTTCGTGAGCTAGTTGCAGCGCGAGGTTGAACATCGCGCGGTCGTCGCTTCGCAATAACTCGGCCAGCATTTGCTGTGAATGGGGCTCGTGCAGAATTTCGCCCCGCGTCGCCGCAACACGGTACTGGATAGGAGCGTCAGAACCCTCGACGAATCCATACAATTGGATCGCTCGCGCTGGATGACCATCGGCAACCAGCTTATCGGCGCAGCGAAGCGCGGCGTCGCAGACTGCCGGCTTGATATGCAAAGGCGGACCGGCAACGAGCGGTGCCTTGCCGTCCCATAATTTCGGTTTGGCCACCGTCGGACCACCAAGAATCACCTTCAGCAGTGCGTCGGCGGCGGCGGGCGTGCCGATCTTTCCCAATGCGAATACTGCCGCGTTGGCAACGTGGGCATCCGAATCGGCGGTGTGCTCGAGCAGCAGCGAAATCGATTTTTCGTCCCGCTTCGCTCCCAACGAACTGAGAACCCCTGCAAGCAACTTGCCTTTCAACTTCGGTACCGCCGCTCGCAATACGTCTTCGACCGATGGATCCGAAATCCGCTCGAGCGCGTAGCGCGCCATGTGCGACAGCTTTTCATCGCCGAGCAAGCCGGCCAGCACCGGCACGGCATCGCGATTGCCGATCCAAGCGAGTTGCCGGCATGCCGCGGCTTTCTGCTCCTGCGAAGCGTTCGATTTCAACACGTCGATCAGCGCCGCTTGCGGCGGCGTCGCCGCCGGCGCGGGCGGATCGGCTCGAACGACGGCACATGCAATCCAAAACGCCACGATCAGGGCGGTGGTTAATCGCTTCATCGTCTCGGGTCCTGTAGAAACGAGTGCGGACTGTCCCCATTTGCGGAGTCCTGGGACTGTCCCCATTTGCGAAGGCCTCGGAGCCAACGGGGACTTTCCCCCTTGCGCCGCCCTCTCGCGCCGCGCTTCCGGCACTAGTTCTAGCTGTTTCACGTTCTCGGCTCCTACAGGCACCAGGGTTCGCGATAGGTTCGGATGCGGAAGCGATTGGCCTCGTCGTCGCCGACGAACATTTCGGTCGCGGGATCCAGTGTCAGTTTGCGGCCGAGCAGCCATGATGTCGCCGCCGCATAGCACGTGAGATGCGAATGACGCGTCGTATCGACGCTGCAATTCGTTCGGGCTCGGCTCTTCACGCAGTCGAGAAAATTGCGAACGTGTGGGCCCGGATTGATGCCGTCGTGCATTTTCGTCAGCCCCTTGAGTTCGCTGCGCAGCGACGCCGGATAGACCTCGATGCCGCCGCTGTCGCCCGTTTCGACCCAACCCTCATCGCCGACGAATCGGACCGGGCAAGTGCCCAAGTGATTATGCCAGCCCGGCCGATCGCCGAAGGGCGTGTCGAGAAATGTCAGGATCAGCTTGACGCCATTGGCGTAGTGGGCCGTGATGTCGGAGTGCGACGGCTCGTAGACGACCGGGGCGGTTTCGTCGGCCTGATTGGCCAACTGGCACAGATCGACCGTATGCGCGCCCCAGTCGAGGAGCGTCGCGCCGGATTCGAAATCAAAGTTGGCCCGCCAGCCGCCATTGACGTATTGGCTATTGTATGGCCGCCACGGCGCGGGGCCGAGCCACAGATCCCAATCGACGACATCGCGGGCCGGCTCCAGTTCGGCGGGAAGCCAATTGTAAATCACGCGCGGGCGATAGACCGAGGCGTAGAGCGTGTGCAGCTTGCCAAGCTTGCCGCTATGTGCCAAATGAATGGCCAGTTGGAAATTCTCGATGCTGCGCCGCTGAGTGCCGGCCTGATACACCGTGGCGTAGCGATGCATGGTGTCGGCGAGACGGCCACATTCTTCGATCGTCAGCGCACAGGGCTTTTCGCTATAGACATCCTTTCCGGCCTCGGCCGCCAGGATCGAAGCGGGCGTGTGCCATCGGTCGCCGGTGGCGATCAACACGGCGTCGATATCCGGCCGGGCGAGCAATTCGCGAAAGTCGCGATACGTGGCGCAATCCTTGTTGCCGTAGCGGCTGTCGACGGTCTGCTTGCCTTCCACGCGGCGTTTGGCTTGAACGTCGCAGACCGCCAAACAATGCAAATCCGCGTTGTCGAGCATGCAGGGGAGGTCCGTGTGGCAGCGCGGGCCAAATCCGATCACGCCAAGCGTGATGCGGTTGCTCGGCGCCGCAGCGCCGCCGAAGCCAAGCGCGCGGGCCGGAACGAAATACGGAACCGAAAGCGCCGCTCCAGCGGCAAGCGATTGCTTGAGAAACCCGCGACGGCTGGATGACTGTGGGGAATTGCCAACTCGTTTCAACGATGCGCTCCTTGTGGCAGGACCCGCCGGGCAGGAATGCGAGTGAGAGAGCGAGCGGTGGGCGGGAAGGCCCATTATGCGCGCAGTTCACTGGCCCGGCAACGAGCCGTTCAAAAAGCCAGCCTGTGTTGGCGTCCTCCCTCGCTGACGCTTCGGGCTAGTTATCTTTCGAGCCGGTCTTATTTGCAGCACGCCCTTCGCCGATGGGTGAACAACAGCAGGCCGATGCCGGCCAACGCGGCCAACACGATTGTCGAGGGCTCGGGCACGGCCGCAGGGCTGCCCGCGAACGTCGCACTCGGAGCGAATTCGGCGGTCACGGTTGCCAGGGCCGAAGCCGAGGGCGAGCTGAATGCACTTGTGTCGGATGCGAGCAGGCTCGAACCGATTTCAGCCGGCGATGCGTCGGGCGTGGAAAGTGCCGAATTCGACGGAATCACGGCGAGCACGCGGCTTTCCAGCAGGCTCGCGTTCAATCCCGGATCGACGGACGCCAGGTTCTCGATCGCCGTGATGCGGTTCTCCAGCGATTGGCCCGTCGCGCTCGTGATCGCACCCGAAGCGATTGCCGCTTGGATGGCGGTGAAGGGATCGCTCGTCTCGGTAGGCGACGCGGTGGCGGTCGAGGCGGTCGTCGCGGCCGGCTGAGCGTTGCCCTGTCCGCCGGCGTAAGGAAGGATCGTCACGGTCGAGCCGGCGTTGATCGCCAGCGAGTTTTGCAGGATCTGCGAGGCCGAGAGGTTTGCGCCGCCGCTGACGACCGTGTCGCCGTCGTAGGTGGTTGGGCCACTCGCGCTAGCGGTGCCTGTAATGACGCCCACG
>DATAWG010000111.1 GCA_036267355.1 Pirellulales bacterium
CAATAGAAGCGCTGGGACGGTCCTTTTTCATTGATTTAAAGGATTTTGGGGACATACCAGGGGACGCAGCTCTTTTTCACGACTGATCGTCGGGCGGGTTCTTCGGCGGGCAACAGAAACGAGCTGCGTTCTGCTGCGTCCCCTTTTTGCCCTTCGTTGGGACGATATCAACTCGCGGCTCACACTCGCAGAGCCAGTGGCACACGAAGATATGCGCGCGTCGAAATGCTTCAATAGGCTGCTGGACAGGCCGTCAGTCTTGCTCGAGCACGCCGAGCACGAGTTTGCGCAGCTTCGGCTCGGCGGCGGCCGCCACGGCCAGTATTTCCGGCAGGCTGACCGGCTGCAAGGCGTCGGGCAGACAAATATCAGTGACAACCGATAGCCCGAGCACGCGCATTCCGGCGTGAACCGCCACGAGCACCTCGGGCACGGTGGACATGCCGACCACGTCGGCCCCGATGGTGCGCAGGAAGCGGTATTCGGCCCGCGTTTCAAGATTCGGCCCAGTCACGGCGACATACACCCCGCGGCGGGCCACGAAATTTTCCCGTGCGGCAATGGCCAGCGCTCGCTCGATGAGGGCCGCATCGTACGGCGCCGACATATCGGGAAATCGAGGTCCGAGGCGATCGTCGTTCGCGCCGATGAGCGGGTTGCCGTTCATCAGGTTGATGTGATCGTCGATGACGACGATGTCGCCGCGGCTATATTGCGGATTCATGCCACCGCAGGCATTCGACACGATCAGCGTTCGTGCCCCGAGAGCCCGCATGACGCGCACTGGAAACGTGATCTGCTGTTGGGTGTAGCCTTCGTAGGCATGCAGCCGGCCTTCCATTGCCACAACCGAGCGGCCGGCCAAGCGTCCGCAAACCAACTGGCCGGCGTGGCTGTGCGTGGTCGAGCGCGGGAAATGCGGAATGGCGTGGTATTCGATCCGCGCGTCGGCTTCGATTTCACCGGCCAGAGCACCCAAGCCGGTGCCCAAGATGATTCCGACATCGGCCGCTGCACTCCAATATCGCCGAATCGACTGCACGGCCTCGTCAATATGCTCGGCGAGATGCATCGTGGCGCGAATGACCAATGTCTAAGGACGAATGACTAAGGACGAATGACTAAGGACGAATGACTAAAGAATGTCTAATGACGAAGCTCGAATGACGAGCGCCAAGTGACACGTTCGTCATTCCCCTTCGATGCCGTATTGCCGCAGCAGGGCGCGGTAGGCGGGGAGATGGCGGATGCTGTCGAGATCGGGGTCAATTTCGAGATGGCCGAAGTCGTCGTAGCCGCACTGCATGGCGACACCCAATTCCTCGATCGCCTGCCGCGGCGCCCCCTGCACGGCAAGCGCACAGGCCAGGTTATAGCGAGCGACGCAATCGCGCGGAGCAAGCGACACCAACCGGCGGTCGATTTCGAGCGATCGGTCGTATCGCCCCTTGAGCGCCAACAATTCGCCAAGGGCCCGGAGCACCAAGATATAATTCGGGTTGCGGGCCAGAATCCGTTCGTAGATGTCAATTTGCAAGTCGACCAAACCTAGATCGCCAAACCATTCGGCCGGCTCGCCGGCCGGGCGAGTCGGCTTTGCGCGTGATGGAGATTTGTCGGCGTTGGACATGGTTGAACCTGGATGGGGCCAAACCGGGTGGAAATGGACTCTACATTATTTAGAACCGCCCCAAAACCACGCTTTTCAAAGCATCGTCTTCCGCATAGCCGATAGCTTACAGATTATTCGCTATCGTCGAATTCCCCGTCCAAGTCGGGCTCTTCATCGTCGCCTGGTTCTTTTTCCTCGTCTTCATCGTCGGAATCGACGTCGGAATCGTCGACGTCTTCCTCGAAGTCGTCGTCGAAGTCGTCGTCAAAGTCTTCCTCATCGAATTCATCGTCCTCTTCCGATTCGTCGGCGTCGAGATCTTCTTCGATCTCTTCATCATCGTCCAGTTCCTCATCCACAGCCAGTACCTGCGGCGGCTGGCCGAGAAGGCTTGGTTCTTCCAGATCGGAATTCGGATGGATCACATGCGGCATGACTCGGTTCCTCGAAACCAGGTTGGATTGACTCTGCTACAACCGATCGAAAAGCGAGCAGGCCGCCCCTCGATTCACGCTAGCCAATTTTCGCTCCCCGGCTGCGATCGTCAACCCCTGTCGGCTGAGCGATCGTCGATCGTTCGCCGAAAGGGCGAATCGAATCAGAAACTCGATACGGCTGCCGCACGATTGCGGATCGGTCTAGGAGGCTGGTGCGCAAGAAGCGATGCGGAGCAGCGCTCGGACGTGCGGCGCTATTAGCGCTTGCCGGCGTCCTCGCGCTGCAGCGCATTGAGCTGGCCGCTGCTTGGGAGAAGATTCATCGCGGATGGGCGGGCGGGCGGATCGATGCGCAGTCGGCGGGCGGAAATGGTCGCTTGGTCTTCAGGAGGTGCGGCGCCAACGCCCTGCACCGCTTTGCCCTTGGCGATCAATTCGAGATACCGCTTTGGTTCGGCAATCCCGGGCGCGGCGGCATGCCATTGGCGCAGGATCGGTTCGGCCGCCGAAAAATCGTCGCTTGAAAATAGCGCGACGGAAAGCCATCGCAGGCAGAGCACGTCGCGGCAGCCGGCGTCGTAGGCGGTTTGCAAATAGGCCCGGGCGGCGACCCAATTCTTTTGTGCTGCCAAGCAAGCGCCGCGCACCGCGCCGCGTAGCGCATCGCGATGCGGCGTGTCGGCCGGCAATAAAGATACTTGATCGAGCGCCTCCTTGCGCCGGTCGTGCTTCACGTAGAGATCGATCAAGCGGCGGCGGAGCCGGACGGGGTCGGGCTGGCCGGCCAGCGATTGCTCGACGACTTCGCGCGCCTCGTCGTCTTCGCCGAGCAACTCGAGCGAAAGGCTCAAACATAATGTCGCCACATCGCGGATCGCGGCGATGTGCCATGTTTCCAGGTTGAGTTGGCCATGGCGCACGGCCGTCCGATAGGAGCGGCTTGCCAGATCCAGTCGTCCGGCCCGCTGCATATAGCTGCCGATCGCGCAGAGCAACTGGGCATCGAAGGGGAATGCTTCCAGTGCTTGAACGCAGATTTTCACCTGCTGATCGTGCCCGTCCGGCTGGCCATCGTAGGTCGTTAGTAGTCCGTAATAGGCTTCGAGCATTTCAGTCGACGCCGGCCGTGCGACCGCCAATGCCCGACGAAAGCAATCGGCGGCCTGCCGCGCATCACCAAGATTCATGAGCGATTCACCCATTGCCACCAGCGGAATCGCCGATTCTCCGCGATCGCACAATTCCAATTCAGCGAGTTTCCAATCACGGCGGGCTTTGCGAGTCTTTACCGCCCGCTCTTGATCTTCCGCATCACGATGGATGTGCCACGGCTTCAACTCCACCCGCATGCCGGCCGCGATCAATGCCGGATGAAGATTTTCACGTACACGGCCGGTGAAGCTAAGCGCCGGCCGATTCGGCATCAAGCGAATGCGTCCGACCTGCTCGCTCATGCCATGCTCGCCGGCAGGGGGAAGTTGGATCAACAGCAGGTAGACTTTCGCCGGATCGGCTCCCTCGTCGACCAAGCGGCGAATCTGCAGGGCGGAATCCGCCGCAAGACGTTCGTTGGCATCGAGCCAGAGAATCCACTCCCCGGTGCAACTCGCCAGGCACGCATTTCGGGTGGCGGCAAAATCATCGGTCCAAGGGACATCGACTACCGTCGTCGCTCGACTCAGGGCGATCTGCCGTGTGCGGTCGAGCGAACCGGTGTCGGCAACGACAATTTCGTCGGCGATCGGCCGGACGCTGCCGAGCGAAGCAGCGATGGTCGCTTCGGCATCTCGCACGATCATGGCGACCGTAAGCCGTTTTGGTTCCGATGGCATGGGAAGCACCCGGTGTTCGGTTTCCTGGCGTCGCGGCAACGCCCAACACGGATTTGACGGTTACGGCGCCGCTGGTCTTGGACGAGTCGCGGATATGTCCCGCTGGAAAACGTGGCCTACGTGGTCGGCAATCGAAGAGCGGGGCGAAGTGTAGCGATTCAGGGCAGATGCCGGAAGGGGAGTCGGAATAGCGGCGGAGTCTGCTTCTTGGGCGCCCCTGCCCGCGGCTTTGCGTGGGCATGATTCCGCTGTGCGGGGTCGAATACTGCAACATGCTCACGGAGAGCAGCGGTCATGGCAGCCGGGCAATGCCATCAGTCCCCCCGACCTGGCCAGTTTATGCAACTTATCTCCGCCCTCCGTTCCCGCTACGAGGTGAGTGCTGGAATTGTCGGCTTCGGAAGACTTGGCAAAGTTTGCGGGCGGATTTGCCGATTATTGCGGTTGTCGAGATTAGGCAAACTTTGATGAGCGTGCTAGCGATCTGCAAGACGGCAGACAGTCGTTGGCGGCGGTTTCGCGTTCAGTCCGGCAAATTTCGCAATGCATATTCGTCGCCAGACAACATGCTCGTGGTGCGCCGCGCTGGTGGCGTGTTGGATTCTCTCGGGCTGCGCGGCAATTCAGCCTTCACCCGCTCCGGCCGTGCCGCCGCCGATTCCCGTCCAACCGGTGGGAACCGAAATCAGCAAGGTTTCGTTGCCCCCCTACATTATCGAGCCTCCGGATATTCTGGAAATCGATGCGCTCAAGGTAGTTCCCAAGGCGCCCTACAAGATCGAGCCGCTCGATTATCTGGGAATTCACGTGACCGGAACGCTTACAGACCAGCCAATTATTGGCACCTACGGCGTCGAGCCCGGCGGCGGAGTAAATCTCGGACCATCATACGGCCGGGCGCAGGTGGCAGGCCTGACATTGGAAGAGGCCAGCGAAGCCATCAACCGGCAACTCAGCCGCACGCTGAAGCAACCGCAAGTGGCCGTAACCTTGACCGCTTCCTCGGGCCAGCAACAGATCCAGGGCCAGCATCGCGTCGGCCCTGATGGCACGGTCAATCTCGGGGAATATGGCACCGTGCAGGTCACCGGGCTGACGGTCGATCAAGCCAAGCAAGCGATCGAATCGCATTTGACGCAGTTCCTCGAAAGCCCCGAGGTTTCGGTCGACGTTTTCACTTATGCCAGCAAGGTGTACTACGTCATTGGCGAAGGGGCCGGCTTCGGCGACAGCCTTATTCGATTGCAGATCACCGGCAACGAAACGGTGCTCGATGCCATTTCGCAAATCAATGGTCTATCTCGGCTGGCGAGCAAGCGGATTTGGATCGCTCGCCCCGCGCCCAATGGCTGTGTTCAGCGTTTGTATGTGAATTGGAACGACATCACGAAAAAGGGCGAGACCAAGACCAACTACCAGATCATGCCGGGCGACCGCATCTTTCTGGCCGAAAACAAGCTGATCGCCACCGATTCGCTGGTCGGCAAGATCCTCAATCCCATCGAACGGGCGTTTGGATTTGCGACTTTGGGCGCAGAAAGCGTGGAGGAAATCAAACGTCCGTCGAGTGCATTCGCAGGACGATAGGATGAACCAGCGACTCGTTCAATGTCGAGCTAAATTCGCACTATGTGTTTGTTGGCAATACAGTGACGGTCGTCGCCGAATGCTTTGACGCGATCGGTCAGCGCGGTAGAATTCAAGCGCGGAAGGTGGCTCAAAATGAGATCGCTGAGCGTGGGGCGCATAGAAAGGGATTCGACCATGGCAGCCACAATTTCAAACGCACTACCCGGAACGGCGCGGCGTGGATTGTCCGCTGGCGTAGCGCGCTGGGCGATTCTGGCGGCTGCGGGATGGATCGCGATCGGATTGAGCGGATCGGCGGCATTCGCTCAATTTGCCGGGCCTTCGAATTTGCAATACAATCCGAGCCCAACGTTAAGCCCCTATCTCTTGTTGTTCGGCAACAATGGAACGAACGGCTTTGGAGCGCTGAATAATTACAATACGCTGGTGCGCCCGTTCTTGGATCAAAATCAGCTCAACGCACAGCAGTATCAAAACAACTACGCGCAATCCAACCAGATCAGCCTGTTGCAACAGCAGTTGAACCAAGTTCGCGAGTCGACCGGCTTGGGCACGACCGGTTTCGCCGGCCGCATCCGTCCGACCGGGCAAGCGGCCACGTATTTGAACTACTCGCACTTTTACACCGGTGCAAACACGCGCCACTGAGTGGGCGTTTCTCCCAAGAAGCGATGTTCAGCCCTCGGCTCACGCCGAGGGTTTTTTGTTGCGCTCGTCGTCGCCGCTCGCGCCCGACGACCGCCCCGTGGCGAAGTCTCGGGCATTCGCCGCCAATTTGACTCATGGATGTTTTCGAGCTAAATATTCAATGGCACTCGCCAAATCCGACATTCGTCGCTCGCTGAACCAAACCGTCGCGCTAAGTTTTGCTCCCGCATTTGCCGTCGTCGCATGGCGGTCTGGCCCCTCCAGACACGGAAGCTGCATCCATTGCGATTCCGGCATCGTCGTTCCCGATTTTCCCAACACTCCGCCTGCTAGCTTGCACCGATGAAAACACAGTTCAGCTGTCGACGGCCACAGTTCGATATCCGTTCGAGTGTTTCGGAACGGGAGATCCGCGACTGTGTGCGCAGTCTGTTGGCGTCGCATTTCGGACGCACGTATGCGATGGATCGGCGTCGCGAGCGGAGATTTCCCTTCCCACATCTGGTGCATCTGACGCCGCTGGCCGGCGACGGCCGGACACCGGGCGGTCCGGCGATGGTGGCGGTGGGACGAGAATTGTCGGAAGGCGGCTTTGGATTCTTCCATGCGGCGCCGCTCGCCCATCGGCAAATGATCGCCTCGCTGGAAACGGCTGACAGCCGCTGGTTCAGCCTCGTGGTCGATCTCACATGGTGCCGCTTCATGCGCCACGGATGGTATGAAAGCGGCGGGCGGTTTCTGCGAACCATTCCGATCGGCCAGCCGACCCTGCCGCGCGCCCTCGCGCTGCCGGAGTATCAGATCTAACGAGACCGGCGGCCAACATATCGCCGCTCATGGGAATTTGATCGCGCGACAGCGGCAAGGCGCTAGCGGCCGGTTGCATCCGCCAATTCGTCGGCGAATTGGCGTCGCAAAGCATCGCGCCGCTCGGGAGTCCAGAGTGCGAAGAAGGCATGCAGACCGTTCGTGATTGCCTCCGCATCGGATGCAAGCAATCGCCCGAGCAAAGCGCGCTCCTCCGGGCACTCGGTTTCGTTCAGCCAGGCTTGCAACCGGCCTTCCGATGCCACCCGGTCGTTGATGTGGCCTAAGTGTTCGAGGATTTCAATCACCTGTGGATAGAGGGCCTTGCGGCAATTGCTGCCCAGCGCCGCGGCAAAGATCTCCATCGCATAGCGCAGCTCTTTACCGGCAATGCGAAACCGGTGCAGCCGGCCGGTGTCGGAAAGGTCCGCATCCGCGGCGGTAAACCACGCATCGACCAAGTGCCGGATTTCATGGCGCGCCGCTTCGGCGATCGACGGCTCGCGGCCCAAACAGCATTCGCCGTCGCACAAACCGGTGTCGTGGGCGGCTTGATCGTGCGAAGTATCCGAAGCGCCGGCGGTCGCCGCTTGATGTGCTGCAACGCCCGAAGCGGTCGTGCCGAGGCCGGTGCCCGCCGAACTCGCTGTCGCAGATCCGTCGCTCGTACTCGCGGCGCCACATCCTGCTTCGCCGCAGCAATCGTCTGCAGTCGTTCTTCGCATTCGTACTCGACGCAGAAGCTTGTGGATCCGTCGGCGAAATCGTTTGGGTTGCAATCCCCGATAAACCTCAATGATTGCGGGCTGAGCAGCCTTGCGCGCTGCGGCAATGCGATCCACGATCGCGGCGGCTGCAGCGCTCCGGTCGGCGAATTCTTTGCGAAAGCGCATCGCGATCACGTCGAGATCGCGGGCTTCGCCGGCGGCGCGGCGAATTCGCTTCAGTTGCCGATCGAACCAAGCGGCTCGCCGGGACGGCAGATAGGGCGCAAACGTCTTCATGGCCGCATGCGCGCGCCGACTGGCGACACGAAGTTGATGAATGTGTTCAACGTCTTCTTTTGCCTCGGCCGCCAACGGCAACCGGCTCCACAGCCATCGCAAACGCGCCTTCAGCGCACGCCGAGCCACCCGAGTGACTGGTTCCGCTAGCGATTCGACGGCGATCCACTTGCTATTGGTGGTCGTCAAGCGAGTGATGTCTCTAAAAAGTGTGGCAACTGATAAACAAACCTCGCGGCCGCCCCCTAACGCCGGCGAGCCGGCCCTTGCTCGGTCTGGCCGTCGCGTAGCCGGTCGCCATTCGTTTCCGCGCCGCGTGCTGCGGGTTCTGCAGCCTCGATGTTCTTCTCCGCTGACCGATTCGTAGTTCCCGGGCCGTTCAGCAAAAGACCCATTGTGAGCTTGTTATCGTATTGGCCATCGAGTTTTCTGGCATTGCGCAACAAGCCCTCTTCTTCGAAACCGAATCGCTTGTAGAGACGTATGGCGATCTCGTTCGTATCAACTACGTTCAACTCAATCCGTTCCAAACCGCGCGCGCGGGCCGCGGCCAGCGCTGCTCGCAATAACCGCCGACCGATGCCTCTTCCGCGATAATCGGGATCGACTCCCATCGCCAACCGGCCGCAATGGCGGGACGATTCACGCAGGTCGGGCACGATATCGCACCAACCGACCACCGCTCCACCATCGATCGCCACCACGTGCGGCGCCGCTTGCCCGATATGCCGCAATACCAACTCGCGAACTGCTTCCAGCGGCGGCGCTTCGACCAGCGCGAGGTATTTTCGCTGGCGCGCGACACGGTCCAAAACGGCGTGGAAGCCGGCGATGTGGCGCTCGGCAATTGGCACGATGTGGATCGTCAATTCAGCTCCGTGCGCTCGCGAATAGTGGTTTCGCCGCTTTGCCTAGCCGGCAAAGTTCTGCATTATTTCAAGCGGCCGCTGCGAATGGCAAGTGTCTGCGATCGGCTTTTCGCCGATCGTGGCGTAAGTCAGAAGAATTCCGCCCGTCGCTAAGATTTCTTCGGCTCGTGCTTCAGCGACGCCGAATTGATGCAATAGCGCAAACCGGTGGGGTTCGGGCCATCGTCGAACACATGGCCAAGATGCGCTCCGCAATGGCGGCAGATAACCTCCGTGCGACGCATGAAATGGCTGCGATCATCGGCCTTCTCGATGTTTTCCTCATCCAACGGCTGAAAGAAACTTGGCCAACCGCAGCCGGAATCAAACTTGCTTTCCGAGTCGAACAGCGGTTCGCCGCAGCACACGCACCGATAAATCCCCGGTTCGTGGTTGTTCCAGTACTGGCCCGTAAAGGCACGCTCGGTTCCCTTTTGCCGAGTCACCTGGTATTGCTCGGGCGTGAGCTGCCGGTGCCATTCTGCAGCGGACTTTTGTACCGCGCGTTTGGATTCATTCGGTTCGGTCATAGTCGTGGCTCGGGTTTCGTGGCTCGTGATTCGCAATACGGCGAGGGTTTACTTCTCTGCGTGGGAATTGCGTGGCGAACGGGGGCGATCGCCAACCGACGGCTGATTCAATCGGGCGAGCGCTGCGCGGCGGCCAATCGATCGCACCGACACCAGCGCATGCAACTGCGCTGTCCGCGGGCGCGACTTGCCATGCTCCCACTGATAAATCGTCTGGCTCGACACGCCGACGAGTTTACCATACTCCGCTGCCGACAACTTCAACCGCCGCCGCTGGGCCCGCACCGACCTTGCCGAAAAGCGATTCGCGGCGGCATCGGATTCGATCGTGGCAGACGGCGCGCCGCCATGGACCAACCGGCGCACGACATGCGCAATGCGCCGCTCACAGGATTTGAGTTGACGTTTCAGTTGCGCGATATCGCGGCGTTGGGCCGCGGACGCGCGGCGAATGGCCGCCATCTGGGCTCGAATCTCTTTCCGCGCCAGTCGGCGAATTTCGTCATTCAGAACCCCGGCAAGATTCATCGTTTCTCAAGCTCCCCTCGACGCCCCCGAACGTTCAATATCCAGTGTATCGGCCAAGGCAAGGCCCGGTGCGGCTTTACCGAGGGGCGCGGGGCGAGGACAAGAAAAACCGCCGTTCGTCATCCGTCCTTCAAAGCCTCACAGCCTTCCTCTCAATCGTCGTCGTCGCCGGCTGGCGCTGCTGAGCGTGTACGAACAAAGGCGGCATGCACGGGTGGCGGCATGGCGGAATCCGCGCCACGAACACTGTGCCAAATCACTTGGTTGAGCGTGGTTTCATCCGCGGCATCTTCATGGCTGAAATCCAGCTTGGCCGACGCTTCGCTTCCCCATGCTCCGGCCTCGTTTACCGCCGTCAGCGACACTTCCGCCGGAACGTGCACATATGGCTCCAAATTCAGCGTCGCTTGGAAGCAGCCGTACATCGGCGTGGCTGCGGCGTCGAATTGGCTCATCGGTTGCAAACCGAGGATCAGTTCCATCGTGCGGAGCATGCTGGTCGTCGCATAGAGCGTCGAATCGACGGCGCCGCGGCGGCAATAAGGGCTGATCACCAGCGCCACGGTGCGATGGGCGTCAACGTGATCCGAACCATTTTGCGAATCGTCTTCCACGACGAAAATCGCCGTCTCTTGCCAAAGGTGGCTATGGCTGACGCCCTCGACCAGCCGGCCGAGGGCCAGATCGTTTTCCGCGACCATTGCCGCGGGGGTCGGTTTGCCGCGGACGGTACCGTGCGTGTGATCGTTCGGCAGCCGCAACACGATGAACCGTGGCATGTCGTACGATTTATTGAAATGTGCAAGCTCCGCCAAAAACTCGTCGGTGCGCTTGGCGTCGGGATAGTCGAGGTCCCAGCCGCGATACTTGGGATCGAAATGGCCGACGAGCGTTTTCATGTTCGTATGGCTCGCTTCGCCGGCGTGGGCGCCGTTGTCGATGAACTCGCCGTAACTGCGATACGTGACCTTGCTTTCCTTGCAGCGGTCCCAGATATAGCCGACGGCGGGAAAGGCGATCGGATATTTTCCCTCCGACGGATAGCCGATCTTATCCGGCGCTTTGCCGCGATAGCTGAGCGGCCATGTTTTTTCGACGAAATCCGAGCAATAGGCGGCGGTGCTCCATTCGTGCCCTTGGGCGCTGACTTCGGCATTGGCGTAAAAATTATCGAGCAGCACGAACTGCTTCGCGAGCGCATGGGCATTCGGCGTGATATGCCGATCGAACAAACACAGCCGCGGATCGCCATTGCCTTCTTTCACATCGCCAAACACCTGATCGTAGGTGCGGTTTTCACGGATGATGTAGATGCAATGGCGAATCGGGCTGCCATCGCGAATCGGGTTGCCTTCGCCACGCGGTGCGGCGGCTATCCGGCGATCGTTTGCAACCGGACAACACGATCGCGCCTGTTGTGAATAGCGGGCCATTTGTTCCGGCGATGGCGGATCGATAATTCCGAATGTGCCGTTGAACAATCCGCCGATATATTCATCCGGCGTTTTCTTTCCCTTGATCTCGGAGCGCGTGGGCTCGGGACGACCGGGGCCGTTCGGATTGGCTCGCGAACCGAGGCCCTTGCCGCTTGCGACATAAATCTCTTCCCCGAGATCAGGCTTCTCCGCCAATCCAAAGCGAACCGACGTCGGATACCAGCCGGTCGGAATAAAGCCAAGGGACCTGCTCTTGCATCGCCGGCTCACATCGAATGCAGCTAGATTGTTATTGCCCGAATTGGCAACCAACAGCACTTTGCCATCGGCGGAGAGCGCCAGGCTGCTCGGAATACTGCCGTTTGGCGAATTGGGCCACATGGAAATGGTCATCTCCTCCTGCGATTCACCATCGATAGTGCTAAGAACGAAAACGTCGTTCAGATTGGCGCACGCGACGTACAGCAATTTGTCATCCGGCGAGAGAACCATTTCGGTAGGATGCGAGTCGGCGGCTGCCACGAGGATCGACGGTCGTGAGCGTTCCGCCAGCGCTTTCTTGATTGGCCACTCGCTAATCACCTTCCAAGCCTGCGCATCAACGACCGCCACGGTGCTCTTACCCCACAAGCTGACGAACAACCGCCGGCCATCGCGGCTCGGCACGATCGCATAAGGATAACTGTCTTTCTCGAACTGCAAGCGATCGATTTGCTCCGGTTTGTCGAGCGACACGCGGGCGAGCGAGCTGCCCCATGCGCAAGCGACATAGAGCATCTTGCCGTCGGGGCTGCATGCCAAGCCGGCAGGGATTTGCTTTGCTTTTTGGTCGGCGATTCTGATCTCGCGATGATTCGACAATTTGCCGTCGGCGAAATCGTATTCGTGCACCACTTCGAATTCCGCGCCGCTGGCAAACAGCCGTTCGCCAGCCGTGTCGAACGTGATCCCATAAAACGCTTGCGGCACGGTGACGCGCGACGCCACTTCCTGATGCTTCAAATCGATGATGACGATTTCATGGTTTCGAAATCCGCAGTGCAATACAGCCGCCCAGGGCTGCGACGGGTGCATGGCGATATTGACGGGAAAATGCCCCAGCGGAAGCTGCCGCCCCGCCGGATGCAGCGACCATCCATTGGACAGCAGCGTATTCCCATCCGGCTGCGGCCCAGGCCAGCGCGTGGCCCCTTTCGCCGCCCGCGGTGTCCCTGTCTGCATCGTTGCCTGCGGCGGCTCAGCCCGGACCATATCCATAATCGCCAACCACGAAATTGCGGCAACCAAGACCAATCCAACGGTCCGCTCATTTGTTCGCCGCAACATCAGGTTGCCTCATCCATTCGATTTAACGGTCGCCCGCTTCCCCTATCCCCTCACCCTCGCCCTCACCCTTCCTCCTCACATCCATCTGAACCATCGCAGCGCCAGCGCAAACGAGACGACCGTCCATCCTAGCAGCGCACACACCCGGCCGGGCATCGCGGCGAGCGATGTTCCTTCCTGCATCACGGCCCGCAGAGCGTCGATGAGCGGCGTCAGCGGTAGCGCTTTCACCAGCGGTTGCGCGAACGCCGGAAATCGATCGGACGAAAAAAATATGCCCGACATCATCCACATCGGCAGCATCACAAGATTCATTAATCCGGAGACGGTTTCCAGCGTTCGCGCTCGGCTGGCCACCAACAGGCCGATGCCGGCGAACATCGCCGCCCCCAGCAGAATCAGCGCCACTACGGCCAACAGGCTGCCATGCACGGTCACGCCGAACGCTAGCCGCGCGAACACGAGCAAAACCAGCACCTCCGGCACCATGAATAGCAGCCGGCTGACCATAATTCCCGCAAGAAAATCGCTGCGCCGCATGGGAGTCGCCAAGAATCGCTTCAGCAATTTGCGAATCCGCATATCGACGGTGACGTAGCCGACGCCCCACAGTCCGCCCCCCATGAGGCTCATGCCCAAGAGTCCGGGCACGAGGAAATCGATGTACCGCGCGCCGGGTTCGTCGAACGACTCGTTTTCGACAGCGACGGCATCGGCTCGGCCTGCGGCGCGCTGGAGCGTGTTGTCCACGGCGTCGCGCGCCAGCACACTCTCCGGCCGGCTGGGATCGAAGATATATTGGTAAGTCGGCTTGCCCGACTGCTGCGGGCCGATCTCCACGATCAGATCGGTCTTACCGGTTCGCAGCCGCCGCCGGCAAAGATCGTCGGGATTGATTTGCGTTTCAAAGCGCGGTTGCCCACCGTTGCCTTTGGCATCGGTATCAAGATGAGCATTTCGCGCCGGACCAGCCTGCAGCGCCGCTTCGATACGCTCCGCCCCCTGACCTTGTTCGATGTCGACTGAAATTTTTTCGACCGGCTTATTGCGAAACGCGATCCCCAGCAGAACGATCATCAGAATCGGAAACCCGTAGACCCAAAACACGGCCTCCGGTTCGCGATAAAACTCCCGCAATCGCGCCAACACGAGTTGCCACAACGGGTGGTAGCGCGGCTGCGGTGGCGCGGCGGTGGAGGTCGACATGCGTTCGCCTGGGCTGGGATCGGGTGGGCAAACGCAACATACGAAATCATCCGAGCGATGCCAAGCGCCGCGGGGCGGAATCGGGAAATTTGCGTTCGGTTCGGAAAACATGAGGATTTGTCGCTGCGTCTCGAAGCCGTGGGTGAAGAGCGCGGCAAGCGGTGCTGGCCACTCTAGCCGCTTTGGCCTACAATCGCGGGCAGTTCGCATTCCGGCCCGCATTCCGCCCTTGACGCCCAGATTCATGAACGGATCGCAATCGCAACTTATCCATATCATCGGCATCGGCGACGATGGGCTCGATGGCCTCACTGCCAACGCGCGCCGCTTGATCGAGGAAGCCGATTTGCTGCTCGGCGATGAGCCGACCCTCGCACTTGTGAAAAAACTGGGTGGCAAGCGGGCCGTGATCGGCAACGATCTTGCTGCCGCCGTGGCGCGAATCACCGCGGCCGAGGGAGAGCGGCTTGTGGTGCTCGCCTCGGGCGATCCGCTGTTCTACGGCATGGCGCGGTATCTTTGCGACAAGCTCGGCAAAGATCGCTTCCAGGTCATCCCGCATGTCAGCAGCATGCAGCTCGCATTTGCCCGGGTGAAGGAAAGTTGGGAAGAAGCACTGCTGACGAACCTTGCGAACCACGATTTGGAAAGCGTGCTCGATAAGATTCGCGTTGCCGATAAAGTAGGGCTTTTTACGAGCGAATCTCAGCCGCCCGAAAAGATCGCCCGATCGCTGTTGGATTATCGCATCGATTATTTCACGGCCTATATTTGCGAGAATTTGGGATCGCCCGACGAACGGGTAACGCACGGCGAGCTGTCGGAAATTGCGAAGGAAAATTTTTCGCCGCTGAATGTGATGATTCTGGTTCGCAAGCCCGATTTGCCCGACCGGCCGAGTGACGCAGCGGGCCGGCGGCTATTTGGTAATTCCGACGCGGCGTTTCTGCAATCCCGGCCGAAACACGGGCTGCTGACGCCCGCTGAGGTGCGGGGCATCGCGCTGGCCCAAATGGATCTCGGACCAACGAGCATCGTGTGGGATATCGGCGCCGGCAGCGGATCGGTTTCGATCGAGGCGGCGCAAATCGCGGCGGGTGGAATGGTCTACGCCATCGAAATGGACCCCGAAGATCATCAACTGATCTCCGCCAATGCAGCGCGGTTCGGAGTCAAGAATCTGACGCCCGTGCTTGGCCGAGCGCCCGACGCCTGGCAACCGCTGCCGGATCCCGATTGTGTGTTCGTCGGCGGCAGCGGCCGGGAAATCAGCCGATTGGTGGAGTTGGCCTATGGACGGCTGCGCTCGGGAGGCCGGCTCGTCGCGAATGTCGGCAGCATCGAAAATCTTTCGGCCGTGCATGAAACCCTGCGGCACTACACCGACGATGTGCGGATCTGGATGATCAACGTGGCCCGCGGCGTGGAACAACTCGAACGCGTGCGATTCGAATCGTTGAATCCAACATTTCTCTTGGCGGTGGTGAAGGACGGCAAGGCGCGAGGGACGATGGGCTAGGGACGAGAGACAACGGACGCGATTGGCATGGCATAGTAGCCGCGCGTCCCTCGCTAACGCTTCGGGCTAGTATCGCAACACTAGCCCGAAGCGTCAGCGAGGGACGCACGATGACGGACGCATCGTTTCCGGCAAAGCTCAAACGATATAGTCACCCATAGGAACGAGGCCGTGGCTGAGCACGAACAGCTTGATGTGATCGCCGTCGGTGCGCATCCCGACGACGTGGAAATCGCTTGCGGCGGCACGCTGGCCCGGCTCGTGCAGCAGGGCTACCGGGTCGGAATCGTCGACCTCACCGATGGCGAACCGACGCCGAATTCGCCGGGCCCGGAAGTGCGGATGGAAGAGGCTCGACAAGCCGCCGAAAAGCTGGGCGTTCATAAGCGCATCCACTTGGAGCTACCGAATCGGCGACTCTTCGACACGTTCGAGGCCCGGGTCGCGCTGGGAAAGGTGTTTCGCCGCCATCGGCCGCGGCTGGTGCTGGGCTTCGGCGAAAAGACGCCGCTCGCTTCGCCGGATCATTATCAGGCTATGCAAATCACCGACGCGGGCATTTTCTATTCGCGGCTCACGAAGTGGGATCAACATTTCGAAAATTTGCTGGTCCACACGGTGCCGGCATATCTCTACTATTCGCTGAGCTTCAGCGGATTGACGGTGCCTCCCGGGGCCGGACATTTGATTTCCGATATCAGCGACACGTTGGACACGAAGCTTGCCGCCGTGCGCTGCTATTTGACGCAGTTCCCGCCCGAAAAAGCGTACGTGTTGGATCGTGTTCGGGCATTGGCGCTCGCTCAAGGCGCCGCCGCCGGTTTCGCGGCCGGCGAACTCTTTGCCAGCCCGCGGGCCCTCGGCACGAAAGATCTGATGGGGTTTCTCTTCGCCAAGTGATCGCGCGCTCAAGACCGCTCCCGCAGCGATAGCGAGGGGGTCGCTTTCTTGCTTGCGCTGGGGCTCGACGCACTAGCGGACTCGATGGCACACGGTAGAAACTGGTTCGCAAGCGAGTTCATCGCCGTAGCGACTGAATCAATAACACCGCGCCGATCCCGATGATCGTAGCGTACAAATAATGATGAAATGCTTTGCCGCGCAACCGGCGGTTCACGCTGCGGCCCAAAAATAGCGCGGCGATCGCTGCGGGCAGGGAAATTAGGTAATACAACGTGACGGTCCACACCCACAGCCCCGTCAGCCAATAGCCGGCCAAGATGATCGCGCTCGACGGCAAGAAAAATCCTTGGCCCGTCGCGCGGAACCGCTGCGCCGACCAGCGCCGCATTGCGCCGTAAATAAGCAGTGGCGGCCCGCTCATGCCGAACGCTTCTCCAAGCACTCCGGCGCAAAATCCGCAAAGGCAAAGCCACACCGAACTGTCGCTTTTCAGCTCGAGCCGCGAGCCGACAAACAAGCAGTAGGCCGAAAAGCCAATCAGAAAAAGCCCCAACGCTTCCTTCAACAGATGCGGATCGCTGTGTACAAGCAGCCACAGCCCAAGCGGCATTCCGAACAGGCTCGAAACCAACAGCCAACTCACGCTGCGCAAGTGCACCTCGTACCAATCTTGCATCACGATGATCGACCCCACGGTAATCGACAGCAGCACGATCAGCGGCGCCGCCACTTCGAACGGAATCCGAAACACGAGTAGCGACAGGCCGACGAGCCCCGAGCCGAAGCCGAGCGCCGATTGCACCAGCATCGCGAAGAACACGACGATAACCACATAGACAGTGACCGCCACCGCGAAATAACCTCCGATGCCGAGGGAAAACACGGGTGAGGCAGAAGATCGACGAAGCAAGGAAACCACGAAAGACGCGAAAACACACGAAAGACGAGAGATCCGGAAGCAGGGGAACCACGGATCACACGAATGACGCGGATCAAGAAAACGAAGCAGGATCAGAGGACGGCGGAAGAGAAGGGAGGAAATATCGGCGGGCGAAAATGGCGGACGCGCTGGCGGCAATTATTCGAAGCCGAACAGGCTTTGCAATTTGGCGAGGAATGCTCGGTGACGCTCGGGCACGCGCTCTTTCCAGCCCTTCAAATAATCGCGCAAATCCACATCGGCGTCATGCGGGCCGAGATTGATCCAGGTCAGCGCTTCCCAGCCGGTCGGCTCATCCTCGAACAACGAAAGCAGATAGACGGCCACCATCTGCGAATCCGGCGTCAACTCGCGCTGCGCTTCGAGCGATTTCTGGTGCTCCGCGAACCATTGTGGCATCGTGCGGTCGGGCGGCAGCCGCCGGCGGCGCGGGGCCAAAAGCGTGTCGACATATTGGTCCAAGTGTGGGGCGAAGCCTTTCCAGTTCGCATAGGGCGGATCCGTTTTCCAAGTGATCGCCATCCGCCGCATCGTAAACAGCGACGACGTTTCGCAAAGCGATTCTTCGAACCAAAGATTTCGGCCTGCCTTGCGGTGGTCATAGTTGCTGAGGATGTGGACCAATTCGTGCGAGAATTGATAGGCGTATTGGCTCCAGTATTGACCGCGCGCGCTGAGCAGCACCCGATACTCGCCGGCCGGCCCCTTTTCATAGAGCGTGATCGGCACGCCTTCATGCGGGCGGACCAGAATCGTCGTCAGCCGTCGATCGGGGCTATAGCGCAACAAATTCTTGGCACACGACGCGAGCACCGCATGCACATCGTCGGGCGACGCGCTGCCCCAATCGCCCGAAACTTTGATTTCCGGCAGCTTCGGCTTAGCGGTGTCCGATTTCGCTGCAGCATTGGCCGATGGCCCTGCGGCGGCGACCGGCGCCGCGCCGGCGGCAAGCATGGCGGCGCAAAGAATGCAGCATGTTCGGACCACGTGGAGAATTGATACACCGAGCATCGCTCAATTGCCATTAAGTTTGTAGGAAACCATTCGCCGCAATCAACGTAGCAGGCACACTCCGTGTGCCGTCTGCGCCGCTCTTTGCGCTGCCCCAGCGTATTGCAAAAAGCAACGCAACGCGCTGCGGAGCGCGGATGGCACACGAAGTGTGCCTGCTGCCATACGGCCGCATGACAGCACATTTCAAATCCACAGCCGCTTGATCAACCACATTTTCACCAACTGCGTCAGCACGATATACGATAGCAGAATCCCCACGACGATGGGCCAAAATGTGCCCGGCACGGGCGTGAAATGCAATGCCTTGGCCATCGGCGAAAACGGTAGCCAAATGCCGATTGCCATCACGACGGCGCTAGTGACGATCAACGGCCAACTCGCCCGGCTCTGCAAGAAGGGAATCTTGTTGGTCCGGATAACGTGGATGATCAATGTTTGCGTGAGCAGCGATTCGAGGAACCAGCCGGTTTGAAAGAAGTTTTGGTGCCATTCGTTGGGCTTTGGCTGCCCGAATTGCCAGGTGTGATAGAAATACATCATCACGAAGAAGGTCACGTAGTCGAAAATCGAGCTGCAGGGGCCGATCAACAGGATGAAGCGCGTGATGTCGCCCATTGACCAGGGGTGCGGCTTGGCGATTTGCTCCTGGTCGACGTCGTCGGTGGGAATTGCCACCTGCGAGAAATCGTAGAGCAAGCCGTTCATCAGAATTTGGATCGGCAGCATCGGCTCGAACGGCAGGAAGGCGCTCGCGCCGAGCATGCTAAACATATTGCCGAACGACGAACTGGCCCCCATGCGGATGTATTTGAGGATGTTGGCGAAGACATTGCGCCCTTCCAAAATCCCTTCTTCAAGCACCAGCAGGCTCTTTTCCAAGAGGATTACGTCGGCCGATTCCTTGGCGATATCGACGGCCGAATCGACCGAGATGCCGACGTCGGCCGCCCGCAGCCCCGGCGCGTCGTTGATCCCATCGCCCATGAAGCCGACGACGTGCCCCTTGGCCTGGAGCGCCCGGACGATGCGCTGCTTGTGGGCCGGCGACAATCGGGCGAAGAGCGTGGCTTGATCGACTTTGTCGGCCAACTCGGCATCGCTCATTTGCTCGACCTGCACGCCGAGCAGCGTCGTATCGGTCGGAATGCCGACTTCGAAGCAAACCTTGCGGCTCACCAGATCGTTGTCGCCGGTGAGCACTTTGACTGCCACGCCGTGCTTGCGCAGGGCCTCGATTGCCGGCCGGGCGGTTTCCTTCGGCGGATCGAGAAACGCGATATAGCCGCGGAGCACGAGGGCCGCTTCGTCGTCTTTCGAGTAGATCGCCTTTCCGCTGCATTCCTTGTAGGCGATGGCCAACACACGAAAGCCGTCGGCCGACAACCGTTCGTATTCCTCGCGCAAATCTTCGATCAGCACAGGCTCGATCGGATAATTCTTCCCGTCCAATTCGAACGTGGTGCAGCGCTTGAGGATTTCCTCCGGCGCGCCTTTGCACACCAGTTGATGCTTCCCCTCCGGCGTTTCCACCACGACCGACATCAGCCGCCGCGAAAAGTCGAATGGAATTTCGTCGATCTTTTTATACGACTGGATATTGGTGAGCCCTTGGCTCTTTTCGTGCTGCAAGACAGCTCGATCGAGCACGTTTTTCAGCCCGGTTTGAAAATGGCTATTCAAATAGGCCAGCAGCAACACTCCGTCGTCTTCTTCCTGCACGACATCGCAATGCCGCTGCAGAATGACGCGATCCATCGTCAGCGTACCGGTCTTATCGGTGCAGAGGATATCCATCGCGCCGAAATTCTGAATCGAATTCAGCCGCTTGACGATCACTTTCTTGCGCGACATCGCAATCGCGCCCTTGGAAAGACATACGGTGACGATCATCGGCAGCATTTCAGGCGTGAGCCCGACGGCCACCGCAACGGAGAAGAAGAACGCTTCCCAGAGCGTGTCGACGTTTCTCTCGCCGGGTGTCTCGTTCTTCTGCCGCTCTTCCTCGCGTTCTTCATCGGTGCGGTTGTCGCCTTCGACCTTTTGCAGCATGCCGGCCGGCTCTTTCTTGTGGAATTCCAAGAACGGCCGCGCCCGCCAATCCAACTTCGTTCCGGCATTGATCAAAAAAACCGCGGGCACCATGACCATGATGAAGCGGATCATCAGCCAGGTGAACTTTGCGACACCCTTGTCGAAACTGGTCTGCACTTGCTGGCCGATGATGGCCGAGGCCATTCCGCCCAGATAAGTGTTCGTGCCGGTGGCGGCGATCACGCCCAGCGCCGAGCCGCTTTCGACGCTCGTGCCCAGGAAGCAAATGTTCTTGCGCTCCAACGGCGAACGGCCATCGGCTGGCTCGGGCGCGTCGAATTTTTCGACCGGAAACGATTCGCCCGTCAGGCTGGCTTGAATCAAGAACAGGTCTTTACACGAAAGGAGCCGCAGGTCAGCGGGAATCATGTCGCCGGCCGCGAGCTTGACGACATCGCCCGGCACGAGCTGCGAGAGCGGCACCTCGCGCGCCGTGCCGTCGCGCACCACGGTGGCGGTCACGCTGATCATCGCTTTCAGCTTTGCCGCGGCGTCGTCGGCCTTCGATTCCTGCCAAAATCGTAGCGACACGCCGAGGAAAATCATCACGACCATCACCGTGCCGCTGCCGGGATCGCCGGTGAGAAACGAGATGGCCGCCAACACCGCCAGCAGGATCACGAGCGGATTGATGACGGCATGCAGCAAGAGCTTCAACTTGCTGTGGTGCTCGGCCGGGGCGACGATGTTGTAGCCATATTGCTCGAGCCGCTGGTTGGCCTCTTCTTCGGCCAATCCGGCCGGAGCCGTGTCGAGCTTTTTCAGTGCGCCCGCGGATTCCATCGACGCCAATTCCATCAGCACCGGCGCGACGCGAATCGGCTGCGTCGGTTTCTTCCAGAGGTTCAATAGCCCTTTGGGCAACACGTTGGTCGGCGAAATCGGCATACGGTTCTCTCGATTATTTCTCGGGTGCCATGCCACGGCTTTGCGTGGGGATGTTTCCGTGATGCAATGGACCTACCCCGGACGATTCCTAGCGCCACGCTAGCCCGACGTGTTAGCAAGGCCGCCCCGCAACGGAGCGCACCCTCGCTTACGCTTCGGGCTAGTGTTTCGTAGCGTGTTTCGAAGTCGTGGCACTCTGAATAATCCGGGCTAACGCATGCCGACTCAGGGCAGTGGGGATGTTTCCGTGATGCAATGGACCTACCCAGGACGATTCCTAGCGCCACACTAGCCCGACGCGTTAGCGAGGCCGCCCCGCAACGGAGCGCACCCTCGCTTACGCTTCGGGCTAGTGTTTCATAGCGTGTTTCGAAGGCTTGGCACTCTGAATAATCCGGGCTAACGCATGCCGACTCAGGGCAGTGGGGATGTTTCCGTGATGCAATGGACCTACCCCGGACGATTCCTAGCGCCACACTAGCCCGACGCGTTAGCGAGGCCGCCCCGCAACGGAGCGCACCCTCGCTTACGCTTCGGGCTAGTGTTTCGTAGCCTGTTTCGAAGGCTTGGCACGCATGCCCACTCAGGGCAGTGGGCACGGCAGCCAGTGGCGACAATTCCTCCGACGACGAGCCGACATTGTTGGTCGGCCTCGCGTCTCTGGCAAGGGGAAATACGTGGTGGAACTTAACACGTTCCTAATGGAGTCGCGGCGCCAGCAGCCGCGTATCTGAATGATGAATCGCTGGCACTGGAAACTCAGGCGTCAATCTACCCGCGAGAAGCGAGCTGGAGATCATGCTCGACCATCACTTCGACCAGCCGGCGAAAATCGCACCGCGGAGCCCAACCGAGTTGGGCCTTTGCCTTGCGGTAATCGCCCTGCAGCAAATAAACCTCGGCCGGGCGATAGAATTCGGGCCGCGAAACGACATGGTCACGATAATCCAAGCCGACGATGCGAAACGCCAATTCGCAAAACTCGCGCACCGAATGAGTGCTTCCCGTGGCGACCACGTAGTCGTCCGGGGTGCCCTGTTGCAGCATCTGGTGAATCGCCAGCACGTAGTCTTGCGCGTGTCCCCAATCGCGCTTGGCTTCAAGATTGCCCAGCGGCAATTCGTGGATAAGCCCCAGCTTGATGCGGGCGGCGTAGGAACTGATTTTGCGCGTAACGAATTCGAATCCGCGCCGCGGCGACTCGTGGTTGAACAGAATGCCGGATGCCACGAACATGCCGTAGGCATCGCGATAATTGCGGGCCAAATGAAAGCCCGTGACCTTCGAAACGCCATAGGGCGAGCGCGGAGCGAACGGCGTTTGCTCGTTCTGCGGTGTTTGCATCGGATTGCCGAACATTTCGCTTGAACCGGCGAAATAGACTTTGCACTGCGGCGCGCATTGGCGAACCGATTCCAAAACGAAATGTGTGCCGTCAATGTTCGCCCGAAACGTCGAAAAGGCGTCTTCGAATGAATAGCCTACGAAGCTCTGGGCCGCGAGATGATAGAGCTCATCCGGCCGAATTTTCGAGATCACCGTATACAGGCTCGGAAAGCTTTCCAAGCTGGCGGCATGAAGCTGTAAGCGATCGACGATGCCCAGGATCCGCGATAAGCGGTGCGACGGATCTTCCAAGGCGACGCGGCGGACCAGACCATGAACTTCGTAGCCCCGCTCGAGCAACAATTCGGCCAAATACGAACCATCTTGGCCCGTGATGCCGGTAATCAAAGCGCGCTTCATTCGTCAATCTCTTGCGGGGTCCGGGCAGAATATGCCTCCAGTTTAGCGTCGGCGGTAGACCGACGCACGGGGGGCGGGAGCGTCCTAGCAGCCTGTTGAAACAGGGATCGGCACCCCGCGGCGACGCACGATTGCTGGGCGGCGACGATGGCGGCCGTCAGCCGTAACCAGCGTAGCAGGTACACTCCGTGTGCCGTCTGCCCTGCACCATGCGCAGCGCACCGCGTAGCGCTGACGGCACACGGAGTGCGCCTGCTACGATCGGGGCCGTTCGGTGTCCTGCCCACTGCCCGGAGTGGGCATGTGCGTCGATAAGAAAACATGCCCACGCAGAGCCGTGGGCATGGCACCCCGCGCACGTTTTCTCGCCAGCAGAGCCACGATGACGACGCCTGCGGCAATGGCCAAGAGCAAGCCCGACGGCTCGGGCACCGCCCCCGGGCGAACGGCGGTCGCAGCGCCGAACGCGTTTGTCATGTCGTTGGGCGAGCCAATTTCTTCGTCTGAATCTTCGGCCATCGAAACGGAACTGAGTAAGCTGACGCTCGATTCGCTCGCCGTAGATAAAATTGATGAATCGGCCGGCCAATCGGATGCCGGAATCGCTGCCAAGACCCGCTCGTCAACCAAGCTCGCGTTGAAGCCAGGGTCGGCGGCTGCCAATCGCTCGATGGCAGCGATGCGCGATGCCAACATCTTGCCCGTCGCGGCCGTGATCGCGCCGCCGGCAATCGCGTTTTGGATCGCCATCAGCGGAGCGCTATCCGCGGCGGAAATCGAATCGCCCGCTTCGCCGGAGGCGACCATCGCGGCACTGGCAGTTGCACCGGCAGTAGTGATTCCGGCGGCAGTAATTCCGGCGGTAGTGACATCGTTTGAGCCGGCGCCCGACGGAGCGATTGTGACGGTCGATCCCGCGTTGATCGTTAGCGAGTTTTGCAGAATCTGGCCGGCCGTCAGTTGGGCGGCCGAAGAGCCGTCGCCCACGATCGTGTCGCCGCTATACGTGGTGGGACCCGACGAAGAAGCCATGCCGCTGATTGAGCCGACGACTTGATTCGTGCCGGTCACCAGAAACCCGCCGCGGTTGGCGGTCGAGCCGTTGTTGACGATATTCGCGGTTCCGCCGCCAGAAAGTGCCGCATACGAGCCGGCCAATTGCAGTGTGGCGGCGCTCGCCACGGTGACAACCACATTCGCCCCGATCGTGCCAGGGCCGTCGGCCGGATTGAAACGCAATGTGCCGCCCCCGACATTGACGACGCTATTATCGCCGAGCGACGGCGCGGCATCCATTTCCAAGGTGCCCGAGCCTTGCAACGAAAAACTGCCGGAATTGCCGGCGGTGCCGGCGGCGATGGTGAGCGCGGCGCCGAAGGTCGTGGTCGCGGTTTGATTGACGGTGAGCGAAGAGCCGGCCGCGATATTGAGCGCCCCGGTCGAATCCAAGCCATTGATTGTGCCCGATAAATTGCCGACCGATTGATTGCCGTTGATATTCACTATCGCCGAATCGAAAGCGGCCACGGACGCGATGGTGAGCGGGCTGGTGGACGAGCCGAGCGTGCCGGTCGCCGTGACGTTGAGCGTTCCTTGATTGACCGTGGTGCCGCCGGTGTAGGAGTTCGGTCCGGAAAGAATCCAGTTGCAGGTGCCGCCGTTTTCGACGATCGCCAGCGAACTGGCCAAGCCGTTGGAGATGGCGCCGGAGATCGTGTTGTTGCCGGTGTTGTCGCCGCCGAGTGTGAGGACGGTATTTCCGGCCGCGCCGCCGGTGATGCTGCCGCCGAAGCTGAGCGTGGCCGAAGAAGTCAAGGAGTCGTTGCTAAACGTGTAGAGCGCGCTGGCTCCTTCGACCACCAAGGGAGCGTTGACGACCTGTGGATTCGCCACGGTCGACGTCACTTGGATCGAGCCGCCACCTGTGAGCAGCAAGGCGTTGCCATTGGTGGTGCCGAGCGTCAGCGCGCCGACGTTCAGCTCGAAGAGGATGGTTTGCACGTTGCGGCCAATGTCGACTAGGGGACTGGTGCTGCCCGAAGAAAACACCACGGTGTCGTTACTGGTCGTTCCGGCGGTGCTGCCCGGCACGATGCCGTTTTCCCAAATGCTTGCATTGGCCCAGGTGGAATTGGCCGGGCCACTCCAAGATGACGTGTTGCCCAAGACCACATTGCCGGAAGCCGTGGCGGCGTAAAAGATCGACAGGGTCGCCGCGTCCTGCACGGTGTCGGGCGCGTTGTCGCCGAAATCACCGAGATTCGGATCCGCGACCGCGAAAATATCGACCAATGGCGGCGTCACGATTGTCGCGCCGTTGCCGAGCGTCAAGGTCACGTCGAAAGCGAAACCGTATTCGCCGTAGGTCTGGGTCGAGCCGGGAGCCAAATAGAGCTCCTTTACTATTTCGTGCGGGTCATCCATCGACGTTTGAAAGCCGGCGGCAAATGGCGTCGAGCCACCGATGCTCACATATCCGGGCGAAGCGCCGACATAGTTTGGACCGGTGAACGTGGAGTAGTCGGCATCGTACATCTGAATAGAAGTGCCGCTGGATGCGACGACCGCTCCCGAAGCGGTCGATCCGGCGCTGCCGTCCGAGAAGTACAGGGGGCTTATGATGTTGAACGTTGCGGTGAGGTAATCTGCGGGCGGCACCCCGCCTGGCCCTGCCCCCAGATAGGCGAAACCATGCGCGACCGAGTAGTAAGCGCTCCCCGTCAGGTTAGTCGACGAAGTTCCGTTGAAATCTGCGAGGAACAGGGTGTTCAAATCTGTGCTCGTTCCGCCACCGACCGTGCCGCCGTTGTCAAGCTGCGGTTCGTCCGACGCGACGGTCACGCCGGTCCACGTCGAGTTGAGTTCGATGTCGAATCCGTGTCCGAGTACGACGCCGGGCGCGGTTAGAAAAACGGCGGCAAATAGGGCGAGTTGCAATGTTTTCATGGTGCCACCCTGGGTTCCTGGCCCGCAATGCCGGCCACGACGCATGCCGCGGAGCAGCGACGCAAACCGGCGCCGGCGATATCGAGAAACGTTGGGCCGGGGCGGCAAGGTCGCGCCCCAGCCCACAACCGTACAATGCAAACCGACGACGCCCGCCAGGCGGCTAGCGCGCTCGGCCGCGGGACAACACGCGGGCGGCCGATCCTCTTCGCCACGCCACGAACGCAAATGCGACAAAACCAATCCCGCCGAGCAGGAATGTTGACGGCTCGGGCACTGCTTGCGCGGAGGCCATGGCCGCGTTGAAAATCTGAGACGTCGCGAAATCCTGCTGCTGGTAGGGCGCGTCGTCGCCATAGTCGCCCAAATCGGGATCGGTCAGCCCGAACACATCGACCATCGGCGGCGTGGTCAGCGTGACCGTTCCTCCGCCATACGGCGGCGGCACGTTCAGCGTGTACGTCACGTCGAACGCATAGCCGTACTCGCCGTATGTCTGCGAATCGCCTGCGATGTAAAGTTCCTTCAACAGTTCGTGGTAAATCGAGCCGCTCACCGCAAAACCGGGGACGAACGAACTGTTGCCCGTGATCACCGCAAGCCCTGACTCGCCCGCGGGCGGCGGCGATTCCGAAGAGGGGCCGGCGAGCGGCGCCGTAGGAGTTTCGCCAGCATAAGTCGGGTCCGGGTTGACCGAGAATTCGAGATACGTGCCGTTGGAGGCCGGAACCGCCGCGCTCCCGTTGCCGTCGGCGAAATACAGTGGGCTGAGAAGATTGAACATGGCCGACTGAATTCCATACGCGCCGATGTTGGAGTTGTACGGGTTCGATTCGAGCGCAACAAATCCTTCCACCGTTCCGTAGTAGTTTGCGCCGCCGTTCCCGACCGTTGGTGTGCTGTCGAAGGCATCGGTAAAGATATTCCAATTGCTCGGAGCGGGAGTCGCGTTCGGTGGGCCCCCCTGACCCGCGGGCGGATAGTAGTTGTCGAGGTCGGGCTGCTCCGACAAAAGCCCGAGCGCGGTTGGCGGCGTCGCATACGCGTTTTGGTAGACAGCGAATCCGTGGCCCCCGGCGGTCGTTGCGGCGAGAAGCGTCGCCGCAGCCGAAAGCATGGAGAATAGATTCCGTTTTGATAATCGCATCAGTATTCTCGTGAGTTTATGAATCCTCGCGGCGGCTCACCGTCATTGCCGCTCATTGCCGCGTGGGCCGGGCGAAATTCTGGTTCTTGCCTTTGATGACGTAATTAATGTCCTGTTGCACCCAGGTGCTGAACGTGTTGATCGACACCGTCTCGGCATGGCCATCCGCGAACAGATAATTCGCGCAATCGACGTGCTGCGTCGGATTGATCTCCGCGGTGATGACAGGCCAAACGTTGCCGTTGGCGATGTCGCCGGGTGCAAACCAGGTCGCAGTGTGAACGTGGTCGTCCAAAACGGTTCGCCCCGTGTCGGCTCCTTCGAATAGGACAATCAGCTTCGGTTTATCGGCAATCCAATTGACGTTGAGAACGGAATAACCGTCCGGCGCCGCTTCCGCCACGTACTGGTTGATTACGTAGCTGCTGCTGCAGATTCCATTCGCGTTGGCCAGCACACGCTGCGGGCCCATCGGATCCTCCGGGCAAAGACGAATGTCGTCGCTCGATTCCATATAGGGCTTGAGCGTGACAACCCACGACGAGGTCGTGCCTTGATCGTAGGTCCAGGGAAACGCTCCGTGGTTTTCGTTGGTGAATTGCAGCATCGCCAATCCGATCTGATGCAGATTGCTCAAACACAGCGCGCGCCGCGCCGCGCTTCGAGCCGCCTGCACCGCCGGCAGCAGCAGGGCAAGCAAAATGCCGATGATTCCGATCACCACCAGCAACTCGATGAGCGTAAACCCACGGCGCGGCAATCGAACACCGCATTCACTGGCTGCCATGCCCACGGCTTTGCGTGGGCAGGGCGCCGGCGGACCGTTCATCTGCCCACTCAGGGGAATGGGCACGGCATCCTGCATTTCATCCGGCGCAGCGGCTCCGCTTGCCGTCATCAAGGCATCCATTGCAATTCTCCAAAGTGAACCACTTGGGCTGCGCGAAATCTCCGCGCAGCCAATCAATGCGGTATTGGTTAGGCGATAGGCAGTGGGGTGCCATCCCAACGGCCTTGGGTGGGCGTGTTCCCCAAGCGGGCACATCGCATGCCCACTCAGGACAGTGGGCATCGCACCCGGTGAACCGGCGGCATCCGAAGCCCAGCAAGATCGGCCGGCGTTGTTCCAGGCGCGGCCATTAAGCCGTACCTCAAGCCTTCAGCCTCAAGACTGCAGCCTTGCTCAGCCTCTGAGATATGCCGCTGCCGAGCGTTCCGGCGGCGGCACGGGCGGAGAGAAACGGATCGATTCGAACGACTGTCTGCAAATACAGACATTGGCGAGCGGCAGGAATTCGTATCGCCGAACGGCCAGCACAATGGCCGGCAATGCTTGCGCCAAAATACTGAGCACGCTCTGTCCGTGGCAGCCAAGGGCCATCAGAAAAATCACCGATTTGCCGTCCGGCGGCGGCAGCGATTCTGCGGACGGCTTCTGCGGCGCCGCGGGCGCGGCCGAGATCGCCCGCTGGCAGTTGCCACAGCAGCAAGAGCAGCAATGTTTCTTGCCGCGCAGCGCGTCGTGGAGTGCCGAATTCGCGGCATCCGCCCGCGCTTCCTCGGCCGCGGCTTCGCGCACGAATGCCGGCGGTTCGATGCCATGGGCCTCGGCCCAAGCCAGTTTTTCCCGCATCGAAAAACAACAGCAAGAATGCCAACATTGATCGGCATTCGTGCAACCGCACGGCCTGTCCATGCATGGAAACGGCTTGCTGAGATCTTTCTTCACCGTCGCGGCCGACACTGGCAGCGGCAACCCGCTCGCCACGACAAACTGATTAATCACCAGCAGCGCAGCAACAAACCCGCGCCGAGCGCGCCGACCGATCGCCAGTCTGCGTGGCCAAAGCCGCATCGCGTACCAAGCCTTTCGCTACGGAATCGAGAGCGGGCATTTTAGTTCGCCCAGTTTGCCCCGTCAACGAAACGCGGCGGGCGACTCTGCGGATCGCTCAGCAGTAGGATCGCGACCGTTGGCCGCGATCGCTTACGACACGCGCATGTGCAGGTGGCCCTTGCGCACTATTTAGCCCGCGATTATTGTCCCGCGTGCAGCGCCGCCGCATCCGGCGCGATGGTGCGCACCACGCGCAGTCCGACGTAATAATTCGCCGTCGATGCGCGGTAACGATTTCTTGCGGCGCTGCGGACGATCGGCGCGCGGTTCAAAAAAGAGCCGCCGCGCAGCACTCGACGGTCGGCTTCCGTGTCCTGGATTACTAGTTCGCTCTGTTCCACGTCTTCGGCCGCCGTGCTTCGCGGCAGCTCGGGATACGGCAGGTATCGGTCTTCGCACCACTCCCAAACATCGCCATGGATGTCGAACAAACCGAAATCGTTCGGCTTCAATCGGCCGAGCTGCCAGGCGTGTTCGCCGAGGTCGCCTTCGGCCGAGTTGTGAAATGACCAAGCATAGTTATCGAGCATGTCGCGCGATTCGCCGAAATAGCGGCTCGTCTCGGCCCTGGCCCGGCAGGCGTATTCCCATTCCGCCTCGGTCGGCAGACGATAGCCGGTGCGCGACAAATAATCTTTCGGAAGCTGCATTCCCTCTTTGATCTCGGCCAGCGGCGGGTAACACCATTGGGCCAATGGAATGTTTTCCTGCTGGCTCAACCATTGGCAATAGCGCACCGCGTCGAACCAGGTGACGCTCACGATCGGCCCGTCGGTCGCTGAACTGTATTTGATCGGATAGGAAAACTTCGGCTGAAATTGCTGAAACTGGGCGACCGACACCTTTTTCATCGCCATGGCAAATGAGCGCGGAATATGCACTCGGTGCATTGTCTCTTCTTGCTTGTAGCGATCAGTTTCGGTGTTGGGCGAGCCCATCATGAATTCGACGGGGCCGGAAATGATCGCCATCGTGTAGCCGTGGTCGGTCGTGTACCAACCGCGGCTGCCGGCGGAACGCAAGGCCGGATCGCCGTCGATGCGGCGCGCGTCGTCGTCGTAGCCCCAATGACGCAGCGTCCAAGCGGCGGCGGAATGAATGCCCGCATCGGCATCTTCGGCATACAAGCCGCGCAGCGTTTCCAATAGATGGTTCCACGCGTCGGGCTGAAATTGTTTCGATTTGAATTCGCCGAGACAGAGAACGAGCGCCCGCCGCGCGGAAACATCACTCTCCGCCGCCAGACGATCGATGAGCGGCTCGGGCGCGGCCCCCAGTTGGCTCAGAAGATGAATCAGATCGGTCCGCAGCCGCGGATCAGGCAAATGGCGGAACAACGGCCAAACAAGCTCCGGCTGATTGAGTCGCAAAAGCGTGGCGGCCGCCATCGCTTGCTCTTGCGCCAATCGCTCGGTTGTCGCGTCGGGCACGGCCGGCAAATGCCACACCGCGGCGAGCGTCGGCTCACGGTCGATTCCGCCGCGAACGACTGCCGTCGCCGCGACGGGTCGCCAAGCGCCAGCCGCCAACTGCTGGCAGGTTTTCAATTCTGCGTCCGGCCGCAGCCCGAAAACGTCTTGCGAGATGAATTTCGGCGATTCATGCCACACGGCTGCGAAATGCAACGAATTGGTGGTTCTTGGGACTGGGCCGGCACCATTCGTTGTTGAAGCGTTGCCCGCCGTTAAATCAACCGCGGCGACCGACAGCCTTACGTCGTCTTGCACCCGGCTCGGCGATTGCTTGCTGTCGTACCAAATCCGATCGCGGCCGCAATCGTAAACCAGCGATTCGCGATCGACGGTTTTTCGCGGCTTCAGCCACACCGCGCAATAGAGCGGCGGCTGGCTGTCGGCGGCGAAGTTTGGCGTGCAATCGAGCGTGTGCGGAATATAGCCGGCTTGCTCCCGGCTGGTCCGCAGTTGCTTGAAAGCGGCCGCGCCGGCGATGCCCACATCGAGTTGTGCATCGAGCAGTTCCGGCGATGGGCGCGACCACAGCGCGGCGTAGCGCGCTTCCGTCCGGCCGCCCGTCGTTTGCGCTGCCGGATAGCACGCGACATCGAGCGGCCAAAAACCGCTCTGCCGCTGCTTCCCATCCTGCGATTTGAGTTCGTCGAAGGTGAGGTCTTGCGCCGCCCGCCAATCGCCGCCGTCGCGCAGCCAAACGGTTGCGACGAACGCCGTCGCGCCGGCCGCATATGGCCGGAAGCAGATCGGCCGATAACCGCATGTGCGCAAAGATTCCGCGAGCGCCGCAAAATTGTCGAGCGGCAGCGTGTGGCAGATCGCGAATCGATCGGCCAAAATCCCTTGGTTATCGGTAAGCTGCTTCGCGGTCGCGGCATCGGGCGCTTTCCAGGCGGGATTCAGCGGCTGGTCTTTCCAATCCGGATGCGTCGTCTCCGCCAGCTCGGCGGTCATCAATTGCACAATCCGCGCGCGATTCTTGCTAAGCAGCGGAAACAGGCCGAGATACTGCTGCGGATTGGCGGCCACGACAAGCCGGGCCAGCGTGTCGGGATCGTCGGCCGCATAGTCGGAGAGCAGCGCGATGGCCAAATCACGCTGGCCGCTTGGGCGGCTTGGATCGGCGAAAATGGCGGCGAGCGGCGGCACGAGCGAGGCTTGCACCGGCCGCAGCATCTCTTGCCATTGCCCCACCAACAACACATTTTCGGCCACCAAGTCACCGGCCGCGCGCGTGGCAATTTCCGTCCAGCGAGAATTTCGCGGGTCGAAATCGGCCAGCGCGCAAACGATTCGCAATAGCTCTCCACGAGGTTTCTGTTCGCCGCCGGCCCTAGCGGTGGAATCTGGCGAATTGGTCGTCGAGCCCGAGGCTGCGACAGTGGCGAGCATCGCCCAAAGCTTCGGTGCCAATTCTTTCGCCGACGGTTCCAAGACCGTGCGGATGATCCGCAATTGGGTCGGCGTGGCGGCGAGCATGCGTTGCAACAGGTAATCGACCTGACTCGGATCGTGCGGCAGCAGCGCGAGCGACAGGTTCAGCTTTTCTTCCGTTCCCTCGGCCGCAGCCGCAAACTGTGTTCGCAATATCGGCGCGGCCAGGGTCCAATGCCGCTGGATTTCGGCGACGAGCGGCGGCACGGTTTCCGGTTCGGCAGACACGAGCGTTTGCACGAGCGACGCCGCCTCCTGCTCGCGAATCTGCACGAGCGACCACACGCCGATGGCCAACAGCGCAATGATCGACAGGACAATCGCGCCGACGAGTTCCTTGCGCTTGCGTGCCCAACGCACGGCTCGCTCGACGAATCCGGCCGGCCGGATCGGCAGCGGCTTGCCATCGAGATAAAGCTGCAAGTATTCGGCCATCAGTGCCGCCGATTGAATGCGATCGGCCACGCGGCGCTCGGTGGCCCGGGCCACGATTGCCTCTAGATCACGATCGAGGCTCGGGTCGATCGAGCGCAGCGCCGGCACATCTTCTTCGTGGATGCGATAGGCGAGCTGCGCTTCGTCTTCCGCGTCGCCGAAAAGCCGTTCGCGGGTGAGCAGCTCCCACATCGTGGCCCCCAGGCCGCGAATATCGGCGGTCGGGCCGACTTTGAGCGTGGCGGCCGCCAATTGCTCCGGCGCGGCGTAACGCAATGTCCCCAGAAATCCGCCCGCACGACTGATCGAAGCCGAGATGCTTTCCCCCTTGGCCAGGCCGAAATCCATGAGCACGACGCGCGAACTGTCGGGTGTGAGCACGAGGTTGGCCGGCTTCACATCGCGGTGCATGATCCCCTGCTCATGAACCGCCTGCACTGCCAGCGCCGCATCGCGCATTACCGTGGCCACCTGCCGAACATATCCGCCCGGTCGATCGTCGGCCACGGCCTCGTCGGTTAGCGGCGGAAGCAACTGCTTCGTCGCCGGTCGCTCGGCCTTGTCGCGCCGTTTGCGGCTCGCGGCCAACACCGAGCGGGCCCAGGTGAGATTGCTCAGCGAATCGGCCGAACCGTGCCGATGCGGCCCCGCAAGCTCGCGCCAGATCATTTCCAAATCGCTGCCGGAAACGTACTCCATCGTGTAGTACATCTGGCCGTCGGGCAGCGTGCCGCTGGAAAACACCTTGATGATGTTCGGATGCTCGCACCGCGCAAGATGACGAATCTCGCGTCTAAATCGCATGAGCGCCACTTCGTCGCCGGCCAATTCGGCAGGCAGAATTTTTAGCGCCACCAATTGTCCCAGCGACATCTGCCGCGCGAGATACACCACGCCCATTCCACCGCGGCCAATCTCGGCGAGGATTTCGAAATCGCTTTGCGGCAATTGTTGCGCCGCAGCCGCCGCGCCGTCGGCCGCTTCGCCGGCCGCGGCGCCGGCAAGCGATTCGGCGGCCAGCCGATCGAGATCGGCTTCATCGATTGCGCGGCTGGTCACCCGGCCCAGCAATTGGGCCAAGGCATCGACCATCGAGCGATCGCGCTCCGTGCGGCCGGTCGTATAGCTCAGATATTCGACTTGCCGGCCGTTGCGATCGCGATTCAGAAACAGCACCTCTTCGTTCAGATCGGTCTCGCGATACTGTAAGAGCGGATCGAGCCGCAACGGCATCGGTCGTCCGGGCCAGACTAGCGAAACCTTTCCCGGCAGCAGCGAAACCGCGGCGGCAGAATCGAAGCGGAGTGGTTCGAGCCGTTCGCTTTCGAGACCGACGAGCTCGCGCAGCTCGACCTGCGTTTGCCCATCGGCCAGCGCGCGAATGTCGCTGATGAACACCAGCCGGCTGCCGCGCGGGCCCGCCCAATCGAACACATCGGGGGCCAGCAGATCATTCAGGGCCGGAAACAAAAGCGGCCCCATCTGCTGATCGTAGAACGAATCGAACCGCGCCGCTCCATGCCCGAACACACCGTTGCGATATTGCACCAGCGCGTCGAACAGTTCCAGCAATGTGCAACTGTGGTCGCCTGCCGGCTGGCCGTCCGGGCCGTTTTTGATCCGCCGAAACAGGGCCACGATGCCGGCACGATCGCGATGCGGCGTGGTCAGTTGGCTCCACAAATGGCCGAGGGGGTGCGCTCGGGCATCGGTCCGCGAGCCGAATTCACGGCTCAACTCGCGAAGCATTGCAGTCCATTGTCCGAGCGAGGGCAAGGCCAATTGGGCCAACAATCGATCGATGGCTGGGGCCCTGGAACGTCCGGCATCGATCTCGTGCAAGTAACAGGCGACCGCCGGAGCCGCCGCCAGCTTCACCAGCGCTTCGCAGAGGTAAAACGCATTGTCGTGCCGCGATCGGGCGTCCTTGGCATTGAACGCCCGGCTATAGAGCTGCGCGAGCGGCAGCGGAAGCCGAACCAGATACTCGCGCTGAAACTGCTCAGCCACGCGTGGGATCTCGCACGAAGTTTGTGCCGGGCAACTTTTTAGATAAACGTGGTAATTAAGAGTTTACCCGCCGCGCCGGCCGCGAGCCAATCGGATGGACGAACGGCATCCGACGCGGAACACGCAGCGCGTGCGGTTTGCGACAGGAGCCCGCCGCGCTAGCAAGGGAATCGGGCTAATCTTCCCTTGCTAGCGCTCCACGTTTTTCCGCATCGTCGGGCGGTGTATAATCGCGTTCGAGCAGGGGTAGTCTCGCTATGGAAGAGTTGCCGGCGCGCCCCATTTGGAGCCGTGCGAATGCCGCTTACCTATAAACCGTACAAGCCGCTTGCGTTCAAGAAGTTCGACTACGATTCACACACGCCAAAGACGCCGCCGCGCGAGCCGTCAACGAATGGGCTCATCTTCGGGGCAATGCTGTGGTCCAGCATCACGCTCGTTTTCGACGTCGTCATGATCTGCGGCGCCGTTCACCAAATCCAGGCATTGGGATTCGCGAAGACGGCGGGGCAGGTAACGGAAAGCCGCGTCGAGACCGAACCCGACTCCGACGATGGGACTAGCTATAGCGCGAAGATCGTTTACAAGTATCGTGTTGGCGGGCGGGAGTACGTAGGTGACCGCTACCGTTTCGGAATGAACCTCGGTGATGAGAAGAATGTTCGCCGGCTTGTGGCAGCGCATCCAGTGGACCGGCAAATCAACGTGTTTTACTCGCCGCGCGATCCGGCTACTTCGGTGCTGAAGACTGGGATCGAGGGAATCGACCTTTTCGGACCAATGGCCATGATGCCGTTCAATGTCATCATGGTCGGACTGTGGATGTTGGCGTGCGGAACGTTCTTTCGCCGGCTGCTTCGGATTCCGGCGGCCGGGGCGAAAATCGTCGAGGATGGATATTCGACGCGCGTGCGACTCGCGCCGAAGTCGCCGCTATTCAATGCTGGAGGCGTCGTGGCAATTGTCGCCTTCATCGGGATTTTCGTAGTCGGATTCAGTTGCGGCGCGAATCCGCCGATTCCTTTCATGCTTTGGGCTTGGGGCATCATTTTCGGCGCCGGAGCGCTCGCGTACCTGCTGACTTGGATCAAGGGCACGTCCGACAAGAATCAGTTGGTGATCGACGAGGCCCGCGGCCGGTTGACACTGCCGGCGACATTCGGCCGCACGGAAGCGATCGGGATGCGATTCAAGGATGTCAGCGGAATCGAAGTCGAAGCGCGCGCGAAATCGGATGGCGAGGGGGGCGCAAGCTGGACCTTTTCCCCGACCGTGGTTTTTTCCGAACCGGCGAACCCAACTCGCCGCGAAAAAATCGCCGAGTATTACACTCGGGCGAAAGCCGGGGAACTCGTCGATTGGCTCCGCGAGCGCGTGGGATTGGGTCCGACTCCAGACGCTAACCCGCGTCAGCAGGCATCCGCGACGGAGTCGCGGTTAACGTAGCAGGCACACTCCCGTGTGCCGTCCGCCGCGCTCTGTGCGCGGCGCACAGCGTAGCGCGGACGGCACACGGAGTGTGCCTGCTACGACTCGGCCGGCGCGACCTACTCGCCCGTTTCCACGGTCACGGCCATGACGATCGGGGCCGTCGCGTCGGGGCCTTTCACCAGTTCGATCGTGTCGATCGAATCCTTCCGCTGCGGATAGACCGCGAAATAGCGAATCTGCTGGTCGCGAAGTTTGAAAGCGAATTTCGAGCCCGGCACGTCCACGCGACGAATGTAGTCGGCGAATTGCTCGCCGTTGTAGAGCGGGATGTCTTCCGTTGCCCCGCCCGCATAGTGCAGCCGGACGATCATCGACACGGTGTGCCCACGGCTGGATGGATATCCCCAGCCGCTCACGCCGCTCAAGAAATGGATCGCCTTGGCCGGCGTGCTGCAGGGCAAGCTGACGCTCTTGGGCATCGGGCGGGTCAGTTCGCCGTTCGGACTGTAGAGCATGATCACGTTCGGCGCCGTGCCGCCGCGCGGATCGACCAGATGAAACGGCACGCCGTCGAACGTCTTCGGCTCCCAATCGGGAAAGATCAGCCGCTGCTCGTCGGCATCCTTGCTGTAGAACATGCCGCGAACACTCGTGATCGTCGCCACGCGGCCGATCGGCAGCGGCAGGTATTTGCCTTTCGCCGACAGGAATTCCAAGAGATTCGCCAGGCCATCAGCCCCGAGTTTTTCGAATCCCTCCGGCATCAGCGAGCGCCGCGTGTTCACCAGCGAATCGATGTTCTCGCGCAGCACGACGTGGTGTTTCCCTTCGGCATCGAGCAGATCGACCGTCGTGCGATTGTCGCCCACCAGCAGGCCGGCAAACGTTCGGCCATCTTCGGTCGTGAGGTTGTATTGCTGATAGTTGCCCTCGACCGAGCGGTTCGGGTCCAATACGGCGATTAGAATATCGCTGCGCTTGCGGGCGGCGATGCCGGTGAGATCGGGGGCTATCTTGGCGCCGATATTGCCATGCCGATGGCATTTGGCGCAATTCTGCTCGAAGATGGCTTGGCCCTTCGCGGCGTCGCCGTGGCGGTCGACTTGCGGCATGAATTGATCGACGACTTTCCTGCGATCGGCATTGGGCAGTCGTCCGCCGCGGGCAAAGACCTTTTTTGCCCGCTCGGCAAGCGCCGGATCGGCAAGCTGCGAGAGCTTCTGGGCCTGATCGAGCGAAAGATCGCCGAGCGCGACGCGATCCTTTTCCAATCCTTCGACCAGCGCGGCCGACCATTGCGGACGGCTGAGCAACACGGCCGCTGCCGCCGTCCGGCCGGACTGCGACAATTGATTCCACTGGCCGACAAGCGCGGTGCCGACGGTGGCGGAATTGCTATGTGAAACGGCGTCCAAAAGCCCCGCCACCAGTTCGGGGCTGCTCTTGGGCGTGATTCCGTCGACCAGCGCGGTAGTAGCTTCATCGTCGAGGCCGACGGTGACCAATTGGCCGGCGGCTTCGAGTCGAGCTGCATCCGAAGCGCTCGTGTCGGCAATTGTTGCCAAGAGGGTTTTGCGAATCGCGCCGGCCGCGGCGTCGAATTTATCGCCGGCATGCCAGAGCTTGCCCAGCGCGACGACTTTCATCCGTCCACTCGGCGAAAGGCGGCCCAAAAGTTTTGATAGCCCCTCGATCGAATCCGCGGAAAGCTCCGGCGGCTTGGCGGCCGGCCAACCCGCGAGCAGCCCAGCTACCGTTGCCTCGGCGACGGTCGCATCGCTGCCGCTGAGCGCGCGAAGAATGTCGGCGACGTGTTGGTGGTCCGGGCCGCGGGCAAAATCTTCGGCCACGATGCGGATCGCTTCGGTAAGCCGCGGGGCGAATTTGGCCTCCGGTTTCACTTTGGCCCTGGCGGCCGCGGTCAGAAATGCGATATTCCCTTTTGCCCCAGCGGCCACGACGGCAATCGGAATCCAGCGATCGGCGTAGTTCCGCTCTTCGGAAAACATTTGTATCACTGCCGCTTCGCTTGCGGGTGTGGCGGGCATTTCCGATAGCGCCAGCAGGGCATCTTTGCGCACCAGCGGCTCGGGATCGAACAGCGAACGAGCGGCGAGAATTTTTTCGACCGACCCGGCAGAGTGCGGCAGGCACGCAAGCGCCGATCGCCGCACGCCTGCGGCAGGATGCTGCAGGCCCGCGACAAGCGCCGCATCCCACTCTCCGCGGTCGCCGGCAAACGCGCCTAAGCCTTGCATCGCTCGCAGCGCATGCAACGCGGCGTAGCCCGACCTATCGGGCATTGGAACCGCGGCCCGCGGCGCCGCCGATGTCGGGCCAACTGGAGGCGATGGGCGATGCTGCACGATGTCGGCCAGATTCCGAAGTATGTCTTTCTTGCCGCGCTCCACGAGCAGCCGCTGCGCTTGCAAGCGCCAGAAGAGGTTTTCATTGCCCAAAGCATCAATGAGTGTTTGCGGATTGTCGACGTCGAGCTTCGGGTAGACGGGCGTCTTAAAACCGTCGGCGACGATGCGATAGATCCGGCCGTGGGTCTTGTCGCGAAGCGGCGTGACATAGGCGTGGCCTTCGCCGGTCTTGAAGCCATGCGGCGTGGGGTTGTGTTGCACAACCGGGGTATACCAATCGATGAACCATACGGCCCCGTCGGGCCCGACCTGCGCGGCGATCGGAGCGGTCCAAGCGTCGGTGCTGGCCATAAGGTTGTAGCCGTCGTGGGCAACGAAACCGCTGGCTTGCGGCGCGAGCCAATCGAGGTGGACCAAGTGGCCGGTCGGCTCGCACACGAGCGCCGCCCGATCGCAGTAATCGGCGGGAAACGCGTGCGCGGTGAGCAATTCGCAACCGGCGGCGGCCGTATAGCCGCCGAAATTGTCGACCTGCCGCACGTCGTCGGTCACCGGGTGAAACAGCTTGTGGTCTTCGATGCCGACGACCGCCGGACCATTCCAGCCGCGAACCGCTTCGTAGTAGCGATTCGGCATGGCGAGAAAGACGGAATGTTCGTTGTTGGCGGTCGAACCGAAGATATCGCCCGCCGGGCCGATGCCCAGGCCCCAAGTGTTGTTGCTCGTCTGGCCGAGCGACTCGAACTCGGAGCCATCCGGCCGGAAGCGGAAGAAGCCTTGGCGGAAGCGATGTTCGACGCCGCCGGCCTTTACCGTGCCGCCGTCGTAGCCGTCGGAGCCATAGATCCAGTTGTCGAGCCCGTAGTGCAAATTCGAAACGCAACCATGCGTATCGCCACGATTGAATCCGCTGACGACGGCGCGTCGCACCACGCTTCTTCCCTCTCCCCGTTTGGGAGAGGGGCTGGGGGCGAGGGCCGCCGCGCTCGCGCGGCTATCCTTCAACAATAAAATATCCGCTCCAACCGCCACCATCGCTCCGCCGCCGATCGGCAAAACGCTCGTCGGAATGTTCAGGTTGTCGGCGAAGAGCTTGAATTGGTGGTCGGCGGGATTTGGCGATTGAGTGTCGCTGCAAACGAGGATCTTATCGCCCCCTTCGCGATCCGGATGTTCGTGGATCGTGTTCGGATAATCGGTGCTTTCGGCGATCCACAGCCGGCCGCGCTCGTCGAACGACATCGCGATCGGCTTGACGATCTCCGGCTCGGCAGCAAACAGTTCGACATGAAACCCTTCGGGCAGATGCATGTGAGCGATCGAGTCGGCCGGGTTGAGTGGTTTTTGCACTTCGGAAATGCGCTCGCCTTCGTTGCCCGAACCCTTGTTCGGCCGATAGTTCGGCAAGCCGACGGCGGTTTGCTCGTATTCGAGCGGTGGGCTGTTGTCGGTCGCTTGGCCGGCGGCCCAGCGGATTCCGCCGGCCAGAAGTTCGTGATAGCCGGTTTGATTCCAGGTGCGCTCATCGTGGCCCGAGGCGGTGTAGAACACGCGCCCCTTTCCCTGGCGGCGAACCCAGGTCCACGGCTCGTATTGCATGTCGTGCTCCCGAACCATCAGCACCATGCGATCGTCGCTCAATTCATTGTGGACATAGGTTTCGTCCCAGCTTTCGAAACTGTGCACGCCGCGCATCGCAGGATGCTGCGCGTCGATGATTCGGGCGCGGAACACGCCGGTTTGGTGCTTCTCGAACCGCCCGCCAATGAGTGCCGTGTAGCGCTGGCTATTGCGGAAGATGTTTGATGCGCAATGCACGGCCACGAGGCCATGGCCAGCCTCGACGTAGTCGATCATGGCCCGTTCTTCCGCGGGCGGCAGGTCGCCGCTATCGCCGTAGATGGCCAGGCAATCGAAATGGTTCAGCTTGTCGGCGTTGAGGTCGTGGATGTTTTGCGTGAACGTCAGGTCGATGCCCATCGGCCCGAGCGCGGCGGAAATCACCTTGGCGAACACTTCGGGCCGATGATGCCCGGTGCGATCGCCGAGCAAAAGCACATGGATTCGGCCGGCGCCGCTCGCCGCCGGTTCGTGCGCGGCAATCGTCTCGATGGGCGCGAGCGCAAGGAATGCGAAAATCAGGCAACGAAGCGGCGAGCGGATTTGTAATATCATGAATCCCCCTAGATCGAAGCAATCAGAGCATTATCGTACACTGCTCCTTCGGTGGGCACAAATATCCGCTGTCGGTTGCTGCTGTCTGCGACGGTTGGTAGAAATAATGCAGCTCAATTGACGCCCGAATGAAATCATGTCTTAAGGAGCCCTGCGTGCCAAAAGTTGAAATCAACCTCGACGAAGATCCTGCAAACCAGAAGATTTTCATTGCGTTCAAGAAAGTGTCGATGCATCAATTCTGGAAGAAGGCGAAGGGCAGCATCAAGGTCTCGGGCGACGCCGACGACAAGAAGGATGCCAACCAGCTAATCAAGCAGTTCAACCTGGGTCTGGGGAAAGTTCTCGACAAATTTGACAATTGCTTTCCCGATCCGGCCCAAATGAAAAAATATTCCGGCGAACTCGAAAAGATTTTCCGCAACTACGAAAAGAAGGTCGACGAATCCGAGATCGGGGGAAATTTCAAGCGATCGCTCGATATCGCCATCGAACTTTTGGAAAAAGAAATGAATCGACGGCTAGCCTGGGCAAAGAAATACATCAAATGACGATTGCGGGCGGCACGGTCGAAGATCAATGCGCATGGGATATTCGGGGGAAGAATCTCAATGCACACTTTCACGCCGTAGGGAGTTTCTGCGCATGAGCGATCGAGAAGGCGCCGGCAATGAAATCAATGTGGCGATCATTGGCCTGGGATTCGGAGCGGAGTTCATTCCGCTTTATCAGCGGCATCCGCATGCACGGCTCTATGCCATCTGCCAGCGCGACCGGAAAAAACTCGATCAAATCGGCGATGCGTTCAAAGTCGAGCGGCGCTACAGCGACTACCGGCAATTGCTCGCCGACCCGGACGTTCATGCGGTGCATATCAACACGCCCATTCCCGACCACGCCTGGATGAGCATCGCCGCGCTCGAGGCGGGAAAGCACGTGGCATGCACGGTGCCGATGGCCACGTCGGTCGACGATTGCCGGCGGATCGTCGAGCTAAGCCGGCAGACGGGGCTGAAGTATATGATGATGGAAACGACGGTCTACTCGCGCGAGTTTTTCTTCGTACAAGAGATGTACCAGCGGGGCGATCTGGGGCGATTGCAATTCTTGCGCGCATCGCATCAACAGGAAATGGCCGGCTGGCCCGGCTATTGGGAAGGGCTGCCGCCGATGCACTACGCGACGCATTGCGTCGGACCGGTGTTGGCGCTGCCCGACCGCCGAGCGGCGGCCGTTTCTTGCTTCGGCTCCGGCCGGATCGACGAGAATCTGATTCCGAAATACGGTTCGTCCTTCGCCGTCGAAACCTGCCACATCCAATTGCAGGATTCCGATCTGTCCGCGGAGATCACCCGGTCGCTCTTCAACACTGCCCGGCAGTATCGCGAAAGTTTCGATGTTTACGGCTCGAAGCAATCGTTCGAGTGGACCCAGATCGAGCATGAAGACGCGATCGTCTTCAACGGCGAAACGCCGCGGCGCGTGAAGGTGCCCGACTATGGTTCCCGGCTGCCGAAAGATATTCAGCAATACACGACGCGGGGCGTCTACGATTCCGAAGAACACCGGCACTTGTCATTCGTGCAGGGATCGGGGCACGGCGGTTCGCATCCGCACTTGGCCCACGAATTCATCTCGGCGCTCGTCGAAGGGCGCGATCCGCATCCCAATGCGTCCCAATCGGCGAATTGGACCTGCGTCGGAATCCTGGCCCACCAGTCGGCGATGGCCGGCGGCGAGAAAATCCTGTTGCCGGAATTCACGCTGCTATAGTTAGCGTCGTGCGAGCGGGGTTCTCGGCCCTTGCTGCTCTCGCCTGGCCCGCTTGCAATCACGGTGGCGGCAGAGCAAGATTCTGATAGATACAGCGCTGAAAGGCACGGGGCTGACAGCATTGTGGTTCAAGGCGTTCGCGCGGAAGCGCAACAAGCGATATGAAATTCATCGAAATGTCTGGCTCGACGCTGATGACCAAAGTATTGGAACCGCACGAGGCTCCGCCCGAACAGTTGCGTTCCGCAGGGCTAACCGACAAATGCCTCGTGCGGATCAATCAGCAAGGTGATATCGAAGTGCGCCGGCACGACGGCTGGGATGTGATCGGCGGGCTATTGGGCGACTTCGATCATCGCATCAAGAAAGCGACCGGGCTCGATTGGGCATGAGCGAATGCGGCGGTGCGCGGGAGCATTGATCGTAGCGCAAGCCCAGGGAAGGCTGGGAGTGCGGGTCGCAAGCGGATAGCGGCAATGCAGCCTTCCCCGGGCTTCGGGCGATCGCGCGGAGCCCGCTATTCCACTTCGGCGACTTCGACGTCGATGATTAGCCGCTCGTTGGCCGGTGAATAAATCGTGCCGCTGATTGGCGCCGTGTCGCGAAAATGGCGACCCACCGAAACGCGCACGTGGTCGGTGGTCGGTAGCAAGCCGTTGGTCGGATCAAATCCCTTCCATCCGACCCCCGGCAGATACAACTGCAGCCAAGCGTGCGATGCATCCGCGACGGCGCGTTGCGGCCCGGTATTGCCCGTAAAAATATAACCGCAAACATAGCGCGCGGGAATATTCAGCATCCGGGCCATGCAGATCACAAGGTTCGCGAAATCCTGGCAAACACCGCGTTTGCTCTTCAGCACTTCGAAGGGAGTCGTTTCGTTGGTGGTGCTCATCGGCACGTACGTGAATTCGCGAAACATCGTCAGATTGATGTCGAAGAGCGTTTCGAGCAGGTCGTATTTATTGCGCACGACGAAGCTCATGGCGTAGTCGAAAATCTCCCGCAGATGCGCCTCCGGTAGTTCCACCGGCGCGAGATACGGTGCGAGCATCGTGAATTCCCATGGCATCCAGCTCACGGGAAACGTGGGCCGCTTTTCCACCCGCGCGAACGCGAAGGGGTCGACATCCAATAGCTCGACGATCGATTCGGCGACGATCGCGAGTTTCGTGTAAGGCTCGTTGATTTCGAATCGAGTCGCCCAATTGCCGAACACATCTTCGTAGTCGTGCGTCGTTACACCTGGATCGATTTGCAAATTGTGCGAGACCACGGTTTGCCGTCGATCGTGGACTGGCCGAAGCTGGAGCCGATGGACACTACGGTTGACCTCCATGCCATATTCAAAACGGTTTGCGTGCCGCACTTTCAAACGGCGCACTTTCGCTGGTGCCGGCGCGGCCACGGGCGAGGTTGGAGGAGGCGGTTCGAGCATCGTGGCGCCGGCCATCGGAGGAATTCCTTTTTGAACGATTGGATCGTTTTCAGGCGTTTCGATGTTTTGCATCTTTCATACCAAGGCCGTGAAGGGTGCTGAATGGTTGGATTTAGCGGCGACATTTTCCGCGCCTTCGGACGTGACAGGGTGTCCATTGACCTTGGAAAACGGCCGATTGCCCGGCGCGCTGATAGTCATGTGCGCATTGCACGACGTCAAAAGTGCTCATCCAATTCCAAATACAAGTCGCACAGGTTCAAGCGGCGGGGAAGCCCTGCTACATCACCCTCGCCCTCACCTGCCTCCTGCATTTGGCACACCAAGTGCACAACCGAAAGGTGTGAAGCGAGTTTTCGGAGAAGGAGGTCCGCATCATGTCGAAACAAATTGACTTGCAGAATGTCGCGGCCGTGCTCTACGACTATTGGCCCGACGACTACAATCGGGTCCGCAGCGCTCTTGAGGCGATCGTTCATTATGAACCCTGCGAGGACACCGACGAAGCCGATGTCAATTTCCTCTATCACGATGACACTGCGGCTGGGCATGCCGATTAGGCCTTGGAGGGGCGGCCGTTCGAAGCCTGTAAGCGCCGTGGCGGTGAGTTCGGCACCCACCGGTCGGAATAGGCACGGCGTTTGCGTTTTAACGGCTCGACGGCTGAAATATCGCGAATCTCCGCTTGTTTGCTCAGGATTGGGTCCCTGGTTGCCCGATTCGTGGGCATGGGCTGCGCGCACCGGGCCGTTTCGGGTCAAGGTGACTACTCATCGATTCTGAAGGGCTTTTTTCATGCCGATTCGCGTCGCGATCAATCACCAGACCGATTACGAATACGACCGTCTCGTAGGAATTTTCCCGCAGACGATTCGCCTTCGCCCGGCCCCCCATTGCCGCACGCCAATTGTCAGTTATTCGCTCAAGGTGCAGCCGGAACAACACTTTTTCAACTGGCAGCAAGATCCGCACGGGAATTTTCTGGCCCGGTTCGTTTTTCCCGAAAAATCGCGCAAGTTTTCCATCGAAGTCGATCTCGTCGCCGAAATGACGGTGATCAATCCGTTCGACTTTTTTCTAGAACCCGAGGCCGAGAGTTTCCCGTTTCAATACGATCCCGTTCTGGCGGAAGAATTGAAACCGTTTCTCGCCGTTGGCTCCATCGAGCCTCTGCTTGCCGAATTGCTCGCCAGCGTCGATCGCTCGAAAACATCGTCGGTAACGTTCCTGGTGAAGCTGAACAACTTGCTCCATGAGCGGATCAAATATGTGATCCGCATGGACCCTGGCGTGCAGACTTGTGAAGAGACATTGCGGCTTTCGAGCGGATCGTGCCGCGACACGGCTTGGCTGATGGTGCAAACGCTCCGCAGGCTGGGGCTGGCCGCGCGCTTCGTTTCGGGCTATCTGATCCAACTCACGGCCGATATCAAATCACTCGACGGCCCCTCAGGCCCCGCGAGCGACTTCACAGATCTGCACGCTTGGGCGGAAGTCTACCTGCCGGGGGCCGGCTGGATTGGCTTGGATGCGACTTCCGGTCTATGGGCCGGCGAGGGACACATCCCGTTGGCGGCCACGCCCGACCCGGCCAGTGCCGCTCCGGTGACCGGCGCCGTCGAACCATGCGAAGCGAAGTTCCATTTCTCGATGTCGGTTTCGCGAATCCATGAAGATCCGCGTGTCACGAAGCCCTATTCCGAAGACCAGTGGCAGCGAATCGAGTCGCTCGGCCATCGCGTCGACGCTGAATTGGAAGCGGGCGCCGTGCGACTCACGATGGGGGGCGAGCCGACGTTTGTTTCGATCGACGATATGGATGGCCCCGAGTGGAATACGCTCGCCTTGGGCGAAAAAAAGCGGCTCTTGGCCGGCGACCTGCTCATGCGGTTGCGGAAACGTTTTGCCCCAACGGGTCTCTCGCACACCGGGCAGGGAAAATGGTATCCGGGCGAATCACTGCCCCGCTGGGCGCTGGCCTGCTATTGGCGCAAAGATGGTCAGCCGATCTGGCACGATTCCACGCTTTTGGCCGACGATCGCAAGAAGTATGGCCATGGCGATGCCGAAGCGCGCTCGTTCATGGCCGCGCTCGCGGGGCGGCTGGGCGTGCCGGATGTAGCCAGCCCCGGTTATGAGGACGTGTGGCATTATCTATGGAAGGAAGGCCGACTGCCAGTCAATGTCGACCCACTAAAATCGCAACTCGACTCGGCGGAAGAGCGAAAACGGCTGGCGAAGGTTTTCGGGCAGGGGCTCGGGCATGTCGTCGGCTACGCGCTGCCGTTGAGCCCGCAACGCAACCCGGATGGAACAATACGGTGGGAAAGCCGGGAATGGCGATTCCGCGGCGAGCGGATGTATTTGATCCCGGGCGATTCGCCGATGGGACACCGTTTGCCGCTCGATCGCCTCCCTTGGTCGGCCGCCGAGGACCGTGAATTCGCCGAAGCGCTCGATCCGGTCGCGCCGCGGGACCCGCTGCCCGAGCCGGCCGACCTTGCCCGGCAATATCACATCGATCGAGTGCCTGTTCATCCGTCGATCGCCCCTGCGCCTCCACACCTGCGCGCGCCCGTCGGCTCGACGGTTGGCGGCCTTGCGGCCAGCGCGGTTGCGGCAAGCGATGTCGCAGGAGCGGCCAGCGCACTGCGGGCCACGGGCGTCCCCGTAGCCACCTCGTATATGCTCGGCGCCGGCGGGGGCGTTGAATTCGAAGAACGGACAGCAAACGATCGAGCGCCAATACAAAACGGCGCGACGCAGAATGGGCATGAATGGCACGGCGATTCGGCCGCGGCCGCTGCGGAGGCACCGTTGCCGGCGATGGGTGAATCGGCCAAGGGGGTGATTCGCACGGCATTGTGCATCGAAGCGCGCGAGGGCCGGTTGCATCTCTTCATGCCGCCGATCCTCCGGCTTGAAGATTACTTGGCCTTGGTCGCGGCAATCGAAGCGACGGCAAGTGAACTGTCGCTCCCGGTTGTGATCGAAGGCTATCCACCGCCGCATGATTATCGACTTCGCCAGATCAAAGTCACTCCCGATCCGGGCGTCATCGAGGTAAATATCCATCCCTCGCATAGTTGGGACGAATTGGTGAAAAACACCACCGGACTATACGAAGATGCCCGGCAGTCGCGATTAGGCACCGAGAAGTTCATGCTCGACGGCCGCCATACCGGCACGGGCGGCGGCAACCACGTCGTGCTCGGTGGGCCGACGCCGGCCGAGAGTCCGTTTCTGCGCCGGCCCGACGTGCTGCGATCCTTGCTGGCGTATTGGAACAACCATCCGTCGCTATCGTATCTTTTCAGCGGCACGTTTGTCGGGCCGACGAGCCAGGCGCCGCGGATCGACGAGGCCCGGCATGACAGTTTGTACGAACTGGAAATCGCGTTTCAACAGATTCCCGATCGAGGCGGTTGCCCGCCGTGGTTGGTCGACCGCGTGTTCCGCCATTTGCTGACGGATCTGACGGGCAACACGCATCGGGCAGAGTTTTGCATCGACAAATTATTCTCGCCCGACACGTCCACCGGCCGGCTGGGCTTGCTGGAGTTTCGGGCATTTGAAATGCCGCCGCATGCCCGGATGAGCCTGACGCAACAGTTGCTACTGCGCGTATTGATTTCCTGGTTTTGGCGTGTGCCGTATCGGCAAAAGCTGGCACATTGGGGCACCGTGTTGCACGACCGCTACTTGCTGCCGCATTTCGTCGCGCAGAATTTTGCCGACGTGGTCGCCGATTTAAACCGGGCGGGATACCCAATGGACGCCGACTGGTTCGCGCCGCATCTGGAATTCCGCTTTCCCGTTTATGGCGAGGTGGCTTACGCGGGCTTGCGGATGGAGCTGCGTGCGGCGATCGAACCTTGGAATGTGCTCGGCGAAGAGCCGGCCGGCGGCAGTACGGCGCGATTCGTCGATTCATCGGTTGAACGGCTGCAAGTGAAAGTTTGCGCCATGACCGACCCGCGGCATATTGTCACCTGCAACGGGCGCCGCGTGCCGCTGCATCCGACCGGCACGGTGGGCGAATTCGTGGCGGGCGTGCGCTATCGGGCGTGGCAGCCGGCGAACTGCTTGCATCCGAGGATCCCGGTCCACGCGCCCTTGGTGTTCGACATTTTCGACACGTGGAGTGGGCGATCGATCGGCGGTTGCACTTGGCACGTTGCCCACCCCGGCGGGCGAAATTATGAAACGTTCCCCGTGAATGCCAATGAAGCCGAGAGCCGCCGTGTCGCGAGGTTCTTCAAAATGGGCCACACGCCCGGCCCGATGCCTGCGGCGAAGGAAGAGTGCAATTGCGATTTCCCGCTGACGCTCGATCTGCGGAGGAACTAAGTTGCCGCAGAAAAAATTCGGCATCCGGAATTCGCCGGGCCATCCTGAGGCAGTCGTTGTCGTTCCGGAGAACCTGTCTTTTCGCCAATGGCTTCGATTTCATATAACAACATATCTCGCACTTCGTCATCGGCATCTGCCCTCAGCCCATCGCCCTAGCGTTCCCACTGCATGAGCGTTGCAATCTCGTCTCCTCGCGATCCTCAGGCGACGAGCCTGTTTGACGGATATAACCCGCCGACGGGCAAATTCGACGAGATGTTTAGCGCTCCGGGCGTCGTGCGGCCGCATTGGACGCAGTTTGTCGAGGCGATCGACGCGATGGGGCGGCCCGAGTTGGGCCGGCGCTGGGAAATCGCCCAACGGCTGATTCGCGAAAACGGCGTCACCTACAACGTGCATGGCGACGAGCAGGGCCGCGACCGGCCGTGGGAACTCGACGCCTTGCCGCTTCTGGTTCCGGCCGCCGAATGGACGGCGCTCGCGGCCGGCCTCACGCAACGGGCCCGGCTGCTGAACATGATTCTGGCCGACATCTACGGCCCGCAGACGCTGCTGGCCTCGGGCGATTTGCCGGCCGAGTTTGTCTACGCACATCCGAACTTCCTCCGCCCGTGCCATCGCGTACGCGTGCCGCACGACACGTATCTGCACCTCTATGCGGTGCATCTGGCTCGCTCGGCCGACGATGGCCGCTGGATCGTATTGGCCGATCGGACGCAAGCGCCCTCGGGGGCGGGCTACGCGGTGGAAAACCGGATCGTCATCTCGCGGATGTTGCCGAACAAGTTTCAAGATTGCCGCGTGCAACGATTGGCGTCGTTTTTCATGTCGGTGCGCGAAACGCTCCGCGGATTGGCGGCCCACCATCGCGAAAACCCGCGCATCGTGCTGTTGAGCCCCGGCCCGACCAGCGTCACGTATTTCGAAGACGCCTATCTGGCTCGTTATCTCGGCTACACGCTTGTCGAGGCAGGCGATCTGACGGTGCGCGACAACCGCGTGTATCTCAAAACGCTCGGTGGCCTGATCCAGAGCGATGTGATTCTGCGGCGCATCGCCGACGAAGATTGCGATCCGTTGGAATTGCCGGGCGATACCGGAGTGTCGGGCCTTCTGCAAGCGGTGCGCGGCGGCAATGCGATCGTCGCCAACGCGCTCGGAAGCGGCGTTTTGGAAGCGTCGGCCTTGTTGAGCTTCTTGCCGCAGCTTTGCCGCCGGCTATTGGGCGAAGAGTTGCTGATTCCATCGGTGAAAACCTGGTGGTGCGCCAGGCCCGACGATCTGACCCACGTGCTAAAAAATTTCGAACAATTGGCGATCAAGCCGGCGTTCGGCGGCGTGTCGGCGCAAGCCACTCTCGTCGGCCAACTGTCGCCCGCCGATCGCGACAAGCTGATCGCCAAGATCAAGGCCCGTCCGCGAGAGTTCGTCGGGCAGCAATTCATCAGCCGCTCGACGGCCCCGGTGCTTTGTGCGAGCGGCGTGCGGCCGTGGCACGTCGCGCTGCGCACGTTTCTCGTGGCGACGAAAGATTCCTATGAAGTGATGCCCGGCGGCCTGATGCGGGCCTCGGCCCATGGCGACCGCTTAGGCGATTCGCTTTTGGCCGGCGAAGGGAGCAAAGACGTGTGGGTGATCTCCGAGGGGCCGGTGGCGGCAGTGAGTTTGCTTCACCCGCCGGAAACACCGGTGCCGCTCAGGCGCAGTGGAAACGACTTGCCCAGCCGTGTGGCTGACAATTTGTATTGGCTCGGCCGCGACGTGGAACGGGCCGAAGGAACAATTCGCCTCTTGCGAAGCGTCGTGCTGCGGCTCACGAGCGAAACCGAGCCCAGCGGTCTCACGGATCTCAGCCCGCTGCTACACGCGCTCGCCGATCAGGGACAAATTCGGCCGGAATTCGTCGTGCATGCCGCCGGCGAGCGAATCCCGGTGATCGAAAGAGAAATTCTCACCTTCATTTTCGATCCCAATCGGATCGGCAGCTTGCGGCGAACGTTGACGCGGATGCACCACGTCGCGTCGATTGTCCGCGATCGAATTTCGCTCGACAGTTGGCGGATCCTGCACCGCGTGCAACACGATTTTCTGCCCGGCGAAAAACCGGCGTCAATCCAATTCAGCGACGTCTTGGCGATGCTCAACGCGATGATCGTCGATCTGGCCGCGTTCAGCGGCTTGGGCATGGAAAGCATGACGCGCGGACCGGGCTGGCGATTCCTCGACATGGGTCGTCGCTTGGAGCGATCGCTGCAATCGATGAACCTGTTGCGAAGCACGCTAGTCACCGCGCAGACCGACGAAACCCCGGTGCTCGAAGCCCTCCTGGAAATTGCCGATAGCTCGATGACCTACCGCAATCGGTATCAGACCGCGCCGCGATTGGCCCCGGTGTTGGACCTGTTGATGACCGACGAAACGAATCCACGCTCGGTTGGATTTCAGCTCGTGGCATTGGCCGATCATGCCGAGCATTTGCCGCGCGACGAAAGCGAACCAATGCTCAATACCGAGCAGCGGACGATGCTAGCCGTGCTTACCGGCATGCGCCTCGCCGACATCAATTCACTGGCGACGGTCGATCGCGAAGGCTATCGGCAAAATCTCGATCGTCTGCTGACTCGCGTGGCCCAGCAATTGCGCAGTCTCTCCGACAGCATCACGCACAAGTATCTGGTCCACGCCGGCCCGCCGCGTCAGCTAACCGAAATCCGCCCCGTTGCCCCAAGCCCCATGTGAAGAAGATGACGAATGTCGAAGCACGAACGTCTAAAGAATGACGAATGCCTAATGACGAACGTTCGCAAAGCCCTTCGACATTCGTGCTTCGTCATTTTTTAGACATTCGTCATTAGACCTTCGTCATTTCGTTCCCCTTCACCCTCACCCTCACCGTTGCCTCTCCCTTGGACTACAAAATCTCGCACACAACCGTCTACAGCTATGCCGAGGCGGTGCCGTATTGCCACAACGAAGTTCACCTCACGCCGCGCGATCATCTGCGACAAAGTTGTATTTCGAACCGGTTGGCCATCAAGCCGCAGCCGAAGTGGATCGAAAGCGTGCTCGATTATTTCGGCAATTCGGTCAGCTTTTTCACCGTCGAGGAGGGGCACCAGCGGCTATCGGTTACGGCCCTGAGCAAGGTTCGCGTGACCGAGTTGCCGCAACTGGCGCCGAGCAAAATGCCGTGGGAAGCGGTGCGCGATCAATTGGCCATCGATCGCAGCCCGGCAGTGCTCGAAGCGTATCAATATGCGTTTGAGTCCCCGCACGTGCCGACGGCGCCGGAACTGGCCGCCTATGCCGCGACATCGTTTGCTCCCGGCCGGCCATGGCTCGAGTCGCTCTTGCATCTGACGCGCCGCATTTATTCCGAATTCAAGTACGATAAATCGGCCACGAACATTCGCACGTCGCCGCTCGAGGTGCTTCGGCTACGGCGGGGCGTGTGCCAGGATTTCGCCCATCTGCAAATCGCCTGCCTGCGATCGCTCGGGCTGCCGGTGCGGTATGTGAGCGGCTACCTGGTCACCTCGCCTCCGCCGGGGCAGCCCCGGCTGGTGGGGGCGGATGCGTCGCATGCTTGGATCTCGGCATTCTCGCCCGAGCATGGCTGGATCGACGTTGATCCGACGAACGATCTGATTCCGTCGCTGAAGCACGTTTCGCTGGCCTGGGGCCGCGACTATAGCGACGTGAGCCCAATCAAGGGAGTCTATATCGGCGGGGGGCACAACGGCATGACCGTGGCCGTCGACGTGATGCCGCTGCCGGCCGATGGCGCAGGCTAGTCGTCCCCGCGGCACAGTCCCCGCGCCGCCACAGCGCTCATTTCTTTTTGACTGTTCCGGCGGCAACAGGCGCCGGTGCCACTGTCACCGAAGACGAAACGATCGCCGTCCCCGCCGTAAGCGACGCCAATTTCTCGATGTCGCTCGGCACTCGGGCTTCTTCGGTCGACCACCAACCGAGTACGGCAACGGCCTGCGGCGTTTCGTAAACCCACATCTGAAAGAACGTATCGACCGCCGGAATATCCGGTTTGCCGGACTTAACAACATCGTAGGCCGACTTCCCCTTTGCGGTCAGCCGCTGCCAGGAAAGCTTGCCGCCGGTGGAAGTTTGCACATCGACGGGCTCCCAGGCGCCGGGCTCGAATCGAGCTCGCTTCAGCCGGTCGCGCCATTCTTGATACGGGAATTTTCCTTTAATCGCCGCCGGGTCCCCCTCGCCGATATACAAAAAGAGCGGACTGGTCGTGTCCTTCACGACGAAATCCCCTTCGAACATCCTCTCCAAGCCGGGAAAATCCGGCAAGAACCACGGCGCGAATTTCTGCCGCAGAATTCGCGTGTTCTCTCTCTCCGGATCGGCCGAGATCGCAGTGAATTCCTTCTTGAACAATTGAGGAATGCGAAAGTTGATCGCCAGGTCGTCGGTGGGGCGGCGGAGCACGGCGAACTCCGAACTGATGCGGAGCTGTTCGAGCCGATGCTGAAATTTCTCGCCATAAGCACTCGACCCGCATCCGGACGCGGCGGCGAGGGATACAGCAACAATTACCAACACCGCGATTTGCAACCGCCATCGGCCTCTTACGATCTCGGCCATCTTAAACCTATTCGCTCCGTCACGATCGATCCGGGGTGCGTGTCCCAACGGCAGTGAAATCCCGAAAAGCAACGTCAACCGCGATTGTCGCTAGCAATCGATCCCACTGTCAAGCATTGCAGTCGTCATAGCTTGGCGCCGATTCTCGCAAGCTGGCGATAATTTCCTGCGACCGAGCATCGCGAGATTGACCCTTGCCACGCACATCGCTAAAGTATCGCCCTCGAAAGGCATGGGCCGCGGCTCGCGCAATTCAAACTCCGGTTTCCGACCATGGCGACAGCGGATCGCGATTTGCCGCAGACAACCGCTCATTGGGGCGGACTGCCGCTACGGATGCGAGCATTGTTTATCACCGGCAGCGGTCGCACAGGCGGTTGGTTGGCCGAGGCGCTTGCCGTGGATAGCGCGGCGGAGGTGCTCCTTGAGGAAACCGTCGGCGCGGCGGCCGGCGCGGCACGGCTGCGCGACGAACTGTTCGACATCGTGCTGGTAAGCCACGAAGCGAACGAACTCGACGCCTTGGAACTGACCGCAGGCCTTCGAGCCGGCGGCCTGGAAAGCGCGATCCTTATCCTGGGCTCTTCCCTCACTCCGGAAGTCGAAGCCGAAGCTTTCGAGGCCGGCGCCGATGCCTATCTTTGCGTCGATGCGTCGACCACCCGCGCCTTGCTTTGGATCGCAGCCCGAGCGATCGAGCGGTGCCGGCTGGTTCAAGAGAATCGTCGACTCGCCTTGGCCGAGCGGAAGCGATTGGAATACGAACATCAAGAAGCCGACCGGCTCTTGGCAGAGCAACGCGGGCTGATCGCCGAGTTGGAGGGAATCGAGATCGTCGACGAGCCGCCCGCGAACGGCAAACGGTCTGCCGCCGTTCCGTTTTCGGCGACCGTGTCGCTCGCATCGCCGCTGCCGGCCAATCTCATCGCCCACTATGCCGATCTGTTGCGAGCCTACGTGATCATGGGCTCTGGCAATCTCGGCTCTCAGATGCGCGTGCTGGCGGAGCTCTTGGTGGCCGCGGGCGTGACGCCGCAGCAAACCATGATGCTGCATCTACAGGTGCTCGAGGAATTGGTTGGCGGCCTCGGCAGCCGCAGCGCTCGGCATGTGATGACCCGAGCCGATCTGCTGGTGGTCGAAGTGATGATGCATTTGGCCGACGGTTATCGGCAGCGGCTGTTCGATCGGCTCAACCCGCCGCGTCAGAAAGAATTGCCGGGATTCGGGCCGGCTGCGTCCGGGTGAGAACGCGCTCGATTGAGACCGCCTCGGCCCAATTACCGGCGGCAAGCAACGCGGTGTCCCCGCTTAGAATCAGCCAGAAAACATGCTCGGCCGCTGGCGCAGGATGGATGCGGTGCCCACTGCTTTGCGTGGGCATGTAGCCGTGAAAAGCTGCCCACGCCGAGCCGTGGGCATGGCACCCGAATTCGAAATACCGAATTATTTTCTGCGGCAGCTCAATAGCGACGGGCCGATTGCAGCGGTTTGCAAGCCACCCTGCCTGTGGGGCCGATTGCCATCCCGATCCAGCCGTCTTCGACCACCAACTGCGTGACCTGCAGATTCGCCAGTCGCGGGTCGGTCGTGATCGAGGTCGGAAGCAAGCTGATTTTGCGGTCCCGCGACAGCACCTTGCTGAAGATGCCGCGGAGTGCAACTTCGGTCTTTCCTTTGTATTGGCCTCCCAATTCGATCGATCCATCGCGCTGGAAATCGGCGGCGAGGCCGTGCGGGTCGGGCCGATAGGCGGCACGTACTTCGAAATCGTGCCAGCGACGCTTTCCTTGTCGAATTTCGGCGATATTGATCGCCAACTCGATTCGACCGCCCGTGCAGTGGATGCGCAACGGCTCGGTTTTCGCAAAGGCGATTTCGACCCCTTCGGGTAGATCTTCCGGCGTCGGCTTTGGGGCGCGGCTCAGCCGCTCGTTCAAATACTGTTGCAACGCCGGAAGGGTGAATGTGCGGCCGGCGAGGTCGAGATGGTCGAGCAAGTTGTTCACGGCCGATTCGTGCATTTGCATGCTCGCCAGGCTGTTGGCTGGAGCATCGGGACGCGGCGTAAAGGCTGCTAACTGATCGTCGCCCGCAAGCCGGCTGCGAACCGTGAGGCGTTCGGCGCTCGTCTCCAATGTTTCGACGACGGGCTTCAATTCAAGTTTATCGAGCGGTTTCAAGATCCGATCCTGAAAATTCTGCTCGACGTGCGCCAAGCGTGGCTCGATGGAAGCATCGATTCGCGAGCAGGCCGATTGACGAATCTTCTCGTCGGTTTCCTGATTGGCTTCGTTTTGCTTCTGCTCGCGCTGCGACATGGCATAGTTTCGCACCATCGATCGCACGAGCGGAATATTGTCGTACTCCGTGTGAAGTCCCTCGACCGTGCTGCTGCTGTCGACGGCCGCCTTGGCCGCCTCGGCATGTATGCCGGCCGCGTCGATCAGGATCCGCTTCTGCACGCAAAACTGCGCCGTGCCGCGATTCATAAACGTGACCGGGCCATAACTCGATCGCGTTTGCGACTCGACGTCGCCCATCGCTTGGAACGCGAACTGCCAACTCGTCGGGCTGGGCAACAGGCGCACGGCAAGTTGCGTCGACGTGCTGCTTCGGCCGCGGACCTGGCTGCCGAGGATCGTCTCATTCACCGGGCTTTCAATCGTCGCTTGCTCCGGCAGCAATCGGTTGATCAAATCCGCGGTCAAGGCGATCCGCACATTGGCGTTGCGATAGTGGGTGTCAAGCCGGCGGCCAAGATCGTTGTCGGCTGCGGTGCCCGAGCGACCGAGTTCGGCGCGCATTAGAGCCAAGCGACGAGCATCGACCGCTCGGCCGTCGGATTCGTAGCGTTCCACGAGGGCCAGCAAATCTTCGCCGATCGCCGGTTCATTGTCGGCGGAAATTGCCGCCCAGCGGCGGAGTTGCTTGTCCAATTCCGCCAGCGATCGTTCTTCCGTTTTTTGCGAATGGCCGGCCGATTGCCGGCGCTCGGCGATTCTGCCAAGCACCTCCCGGGCGACGTGCCGGCGCTCGTCGGCGCTCGCCTGCTCGTCGCGTTTGGTCAATTCCGCAATCGTGTCGAGCATCAGGTGTTCGCGCAGTCCAGTCGCGCCAGGGATTTGCTCGGCAGTCGTGGTTATGTCGGCCAGCGCGAGCTCCATCCGCCGGCGATTCAAGGGTGTCTGGATGTTCGCTGCGATGGCGGTTTGCCGCTGCTGACAAACGACATCCCAAACGTCGAGCCGGCGCACCAGCGCATATTGCACCCGGTGGATCGCCGCCGCCGAAGCGACATTGCCGGCACGCGCGGCGAGCGTGGCCGCTTGCTCCACCGCGAGGCGAAGTTGCTTCAACACTGCCGCGGCCTGGTGAACCTCGTGCGGTTGGAGGGCATTGAGACGGCTGATTTCGGCGTCGGCATCCGCGACCCAACCGCGCAGCGCGGCATCGTTCTGCTGCGAAAGCGCGTGCAAGGCGTCGAGCAGACTCTTGGGCAACGGCCAGGCATGCGGCGCCGGCGGCAATTCAATTGCGTCGAGAGGCGAAGGCATATCGGTGGCCGTGGCTCTGCCGACAGACGACAACTTCGCATTCGCAGACGCGGTCGGCTTCTTGAAAGATCCATCGCCGAGCGACGGGAGAGGCGGCGGCGCGGATTTCGGCAGCGCCGTGGAAACCGGTGCTTTTGCTCGCGACGCAATTTCTACTGCCGCGGTCGAACCGGGGATCTCCTTTGGCGGCGCGACGCCAGCCGTTTCTGATGGCTGGGGCTTTGCCGTGGCCGCTGCGGTCGATCGCGTTTGCGTAAGCGATTGCGGCGATTGTTTCTTGGCGTGAATCTCAAGCGATTCGAGCGTGTGCGATACTTCGCCGGCAAGCGTCTCGCCCAGCACGGACACATCGCGGTGCAATTCCAACACGGCAGGGCCTGGAATTTCCGCCAGTGAGTTGCCGAAATCGGAGCTCAAAGCCGGAGCGGATGCTAGATCCGCAGGAAGCGCCGGTCGGCGTTCGGTCCCGATCGCCGCGTTTTCAGCCGCGGCGTTTAGGGCCGCCGCCTTTTCGGCCGGGGAAGAAACCATTGCCGCGTTCGAATCAGCGGATGTTTCCGCCGTTCCGGTCGTCAAATGCTTCGGTTCGTCGGAAGCGGTTCGATTGGTTTTCAATTCGGCCGCGGCATCGAATTGCCAGCCGTCACCCGTCAAATCCGTCGAATTGTCCGCAAGGCCGACCCGATTCGTCCGGTCCGAACCTGGCTGAGAAGAATCGCAATCGGGACCGGAGTCGGTCGGGGAAAGAAAACCGGCGGTCTGCACCTGGGCCGGCAACACCAACGCGGCCCCGTCGCCGGACGTATCGACCAGCGACTGGCTCGGCGACGAAACGACATTGGTCGCCGACGGCTGTTCCGCATGGCTCTCGTTCAGTCGGTCCCATGTCCGCGGAGCAACCAGCGCTAGCAGGAACAGACATCCCAGAACTAGCACACACGGCCAAATCGGCGTTCGTTGACTCACGGTTGCATTCTCCTTCCACGGCCGAGCGACGGCACGACAGCTAGCAGCGTAGCGGGAACCCGACTCCTCCATCTCGTAGGAATCGGAAATTCATTGCCGGCGAGTCGAACCCGATTTCGAGCAATAGCCTGCGAATTTTCTCGTTGCTAGCACTGCCGGCTGAAGATGGGCAGCTTAGGTCAAGCGGGACCGAAGGCGGGCCGCCATTTGCCATCATGGGCTGCCGAGTGGTCTGCTTCCTGCTAGCCCAGCGGGCTCAGCGGCGTGCCACGGGGACCGGAAGTTATCCGAGGATCGCCACGATGGCGGGCGGATATTCTCGCACCATCCACTCCCCTGGTCTGGGGAGCAATCCGAGGTCGAACCGCTCGTCCGCTTCCACAACAAATATGCTCGCCGCGGGGGCATGGTCCAAGAGCGTTTGCAGAAGGCCAAGAACCGCCTCGGATTGTTCGACGTAGATATCCCAAGGAGGCGAACAAAAAACTAGCCACGCGGCCGCAGCAGGAAGCGGCGGCAACCGACGGGACCAGAGCAACACGTTGGCCGGATAGACCGTAACCCGTTCGGCGACCTCAAGTGCCGCCGCGTTTTGACGGATCAAATCGGCCGTCGGAAAATGGCGGTCGACAAACGTCGCTCCAGCCGCGCCTCGGCTAAGCCCTTCGAAACCAAGCGCGCCGGTTCCGGCAAATAGATCGATTACATGCTTTCCTTCGACAGCCGGCCCGATCAAGTTGAACACCGCTTCGCGCACTCGGTCTTTCATTGGCCGGGTGTGCAGATTGGGGGCATAGATCAAGCGGCGGTGGCGAAACTTGCCGCCAATAATGCGTGGCCGAGCGGTCGCTTCCTCGGCGTCGCCGACCGCCGGATTGCGCGCCGGGGTAGTTGATTGGCTCGCTGGATTCGGGCGTTTATGTTTCATTGATTCGATTATACTTGATTGTTGGTTCCGCGACGTGTTCGCCGTCCCACGGGCACGAAGTCGGCTGCCCTGTCGCAAAAATCGCCCCTTCGCTATTCTAATCTACTCCCACTGCTGACCAATTCCGCACCGCTCCCAAGCCCTTCGATTCGATTCTTCGAGGAGAAACCCATGTCCCGTTCCCGGCTCATGATGATTGCCGTCTTTGGATTACTACTGTGGCCGGCGGGCCGCGCCTTTGCCGGCGATGCGGCCAGCGACCGGGCCGAGTTCGACCAAACGTATAGCCATTTCAAGGATTTGCTCAACCAGTGCGCCAAGTTGCAAGACAGCTTTGCGGCCGCCGACCCGGCCCAACGCGCCGCGCTTCAGCAGCAATTCAATGCGCTGGTGAAGGAAGGCAATGCGATGCGGCCGAAGCTCAAGACCGAGGCCGAGAAAGTTTACATCGCCGATCCGAAAGACAAAGACATCGCTAACTTGATGTATGCGATGGTGATCGGCTCGATGCGTGCCGACGAATATGAAGAGGTGCTGCGCGTCGGCAAGCTACTGATCGAACACAATTATCCGCGCGACGAACTCTACAATCTGGCGGGTACGGCGGCCTTTTTCGTCAATGATTTCGACGACGCCGAAAAATATCTGAAGACGTCCGAGGCCAACCATTCTATCGATCAGCGCGGCATGAATCTGTTGCAAGATATTCCCGAATATCGTGGTAAATGGGCCCGCGAACAAAAATTCCGCGCCGCGGAAGCGAAGGCCGATGATCTGCCCCGCGTCCGGCTCACGATCGCCGATCATGCCGGACACGTCAAAGGCGACATTGTCGTCGAACTATTCGAGAACGAAGCGCCGAACACCGTGGCGAACTTCATCTCTCTCGTGAACAAGCAATTCTACGACGGCCTGAACTTTCATCGTGTGCTGCCCGGCTTCATGGCGCAGGGCGGCGACCCGAAGGGAGATGGCTCCGGTGGACCGGGCTATCACATCGCCGACGAATGCTTCCGCCCCGATCATCGCGAGCATTTTCGCGGTTCGCTCAGCATGGCCCATGCCGCGGAAAAGAACACCGGCGGCTCGCAATTCTTCATCAACTTCACCCCCACCGCGCATCTCGACGGCATCCACACCGTGTTCGGCCGCGTGATAGAAGGCATGGATGTGCTTACTCAAATCCAGCGGATCGATCCGGACCATCCGAGCCCGATTCAGCCGGACAAGATCCTCAAAGCCGAAGTGATTCGCAAGCGTCCGCACATCTATTCGCCGGAAAAACTGCCGTAGCGGCATCGTAGCGTCCAGAACGGAAGAGCCCGGAAGAAAGCGGCCGCCGAGCGGTTCAGCCTCGCGAACGCTTCGGGCCAGCATCGTGCCTCAAGCTGGCCGATCGGCACACTGCCCCGAAGCGTTAGCGAGGCAATCCTTGACGTTGACCGTCTCCGCCTTGCTTGAGCTGTGGGCTGGTGTTTACTTCGCCTTGAACGTCGTAATCCAGACGAGCGGCTTGCCATTCTCGTCGACGCGCACCACGTACCGTAAATCGTCTTGCGACAGCAGATGCCGCAGCACGGTGACGTAGTATGTTTTTCGCGCCGGAAACGAGACCTTCTTTTCCAGGTCGACCCGCTGTTTGAGGATCGAGTTGTGGTCCCACAGAAAGGGCACTTTGAACAGGGCTTGGATCGCAGCCGCCGCTTGCGAGAGCGGGATGTCGCGGATCTCGACATTGTGTGATTCGAGCAAGGTCGGGATGATCTTCCCTTCCGCCTGTTCGGGCGGCCAGCCGATGGGCCACGCTTCTTGGCCCACGGCGCCTTTGGTGAGCGTGTATTCCAACGAACCGCCGGCCGTCTCACGCGGCCGCAACACTGCGCCGAGCGGCCGGGCCAACGCCGCAAGCGCCGTTCCAGCGCTGAGCCCTTGCAGCTCATCGCGCACCGGGTCGTCGGCAGCGATCGCCTGCTGAATGTCGGCATCGATCGAGAGGGGATATTTCAGCGTCTTCCCAATCTTATCGAACGCCTCCGATGCCGCGACGCCTTTGGTCGCCAAATCGACCGTGGCAGTGAGACCGTCGCGAGCCATGGCCGTTTGCTTCGGCAACAGTCCGAAGGCGCCGGTTTTTTCGGTCACTCCGGCCGAGCCGTGTTTGCCAAGTTCGTCGAGCCATTTGCCCAACTGCTGCGTGTCGTGGATGCCGAACTGACCGCCGGGCAAGATCAATTCATCGCCGGCCAACTTGCCGATCACATGGTAGCTCGGGGAGTCGGGCGAACCGAGCGTTTCGACCCCCACGGTTTCGCCCGGCCGAGCGCTGCGGATTTGCACGCCGGCAATTCCGAGCGTGGAAAACGTCGTCGCCCAATGCTGAGCCGACCGGGCCACCGCCGGCGACGAATCGGCCAGCAGCACCAAATCAATCGGCGGCCGCGCCGAAGCGGCCGAGGCCACGGCTAAAACACAAGTCGAAATGGCCGCGGCAACAGCCAATCGAAACCGGTGCATAGCAGATTCCTTGCGCAGACAGAGAAGCAGTTCCCCGTCAATTATAGCACGGCCGGCCACTTGGCTGCTCACTCCGCCGCCGGTTCTTTGATGCCGAGTTCGCGGTTCATTTCGGACAATACGGCCGTATCGCGGATCAAGGCGGCCATTAGCATCGGGAACGGCAAGGCGCCGAGCTCGACGGCGCGGCGGACCAAGAATGGGACCGGGCTGTGTGGCTCGAGCCGTTCCAGGGCGTCGGCGGCTTCGGCCAGGGCTCGATAGATGTCTTCGCGCGTCGAAAGGCGCGGGCGGCCCATCGCCACCGCTGGGCCCCCGGCGGCTTGGCCGTCGTCCGTTTGTTCGCCGTTTTCTTCCACCGCGCCGGCCTCGCTTGGGGGCGGTCCCTTACGCTGCAGAATTTGCTTCGCCAGCCGCAGGCAATCGTCCATCGCCGGCCGTAGCGATGTGAAGCCGGGCGCGTCGGAGCCCAATTTGCTGCCGAGATGCTGCGAAAGAAATTTCAGCTCCATCACGGCTTGCGACAGGTTGTCGACAAGCAGTTGGCATTGCTCGCGGTTGGCGGCGGCGATCGTCTTTTCGACCACGTCGCCCCCCTTGCCGGGGCCGCCTTGAGCCTGCTGCCATTGCGACCACGTGAAGCTGGTGCCGCCAGCGGAGAGCAGCGGCATCGAACGAACGGAATTGGGAAACACCGCGCCGCGATCCGGATCGTCGATCCAATGGAACGGAGCGGCTCGGACCTCGAGATCTTCGTCTTCGACCGGCGGCTCCAAAAAGTTCCAGCAGACTTCGACCAAAAGCCGCAGTAGATGCATGCCGTCGCGCAGCCCGACAAAACCGTTCTTTTTCGACAGGCCTTCGAGCAAGCGGCAGGCAACCAGGAGATTCTTCGATTTCTCGCGCAGCGTTTCCTGGCTAAGCGCGATGATCCGGCTCCAATCGGCCCTTACGTAATCTTCCGGCCGAGTCGGATCGTCGGCGGCAAACGACTCGGGATTGATCTCCTTTCGGGCTTGCTCAAGTTCTTCCTTGACATCGAATGGCACGCTGCCCCCGGCCGGCTCGTCTGCCGAGATCGGTTGCAATAACGAAAGGAAATCGATCACCGGCGGCGAGCCGGTGCCGGGGACGCCGTAGTGCGACGTCTCCTGCACCTCGATCATTCGCGCTTCGATCTCTTCGGCGGTGGGGACAGCCACGGCTGCGGAGTCGCCCATCTCAGAATCATCGTCGGCAGATGCCATGGAAGAATCCCTTCGCGATTGCAGATTGCTAGACGGTTCGCCAGCGGACGGTTCGTCGGATGGCGGAGAGCTGTCGGCCAGCGCCGTCGCGGCCGACGGCTCGGGAATATCATCGGGAATTGGTTCGGGCTCGGCGGAATTGCTTACCGGTTCATCGCCACCGGCGCTATCGCCCAACAGTGCGGCTAGTTCGGGATCGAGCGCTGATTCGTCAGCGGTGGCAGGTTCGGAGGCCGGCTCGGCCTCGCCCAATAGCGCGGCAAGTTCTGGATCGACATCGTCGCTCGGCGGCGCTGCGGCTTCGTCGGATGCGTCGGGTAAAGAGTCGCCGAGCAAAGCGGCCAAATCCGGATCGAGCGCTGAATCATCGGCGGGCGGCTCTTCGGAAGGCGTATCGCCCAATAGCGCGGCCAGTTCAGGATCGATCGCTGAATCGTCGATGGGCGATTCTTCGGAAGGCGTATCGCCCAATAGCGCCGCGAGGTCCGGGTCAATGGCGTCTTCGGCGGGCTCCACTGCAGGTGGCTCATCCGCAGGTGGCTCTTCGGCCGGCGTTTCGGCGAGCAGCGCGGCAAGTTCCGGATCGAGCGCGCTTTCGTCCGGGGGCGAATCGCCGAGCAGCGCGGCCAGTTCCGGATCCAAACCCGGGTCTTCTTCGGGCGGCGTTTCCTCAGGCGGCGGGCCGGCCAGCAGCGCGGCCAATTCGGGATCCAATTCCGGCTCGGCTTGCTCGTCTGGAGGAGCTTGTTCAGCCAGCGGCGATTCTTCCGGCGGCGCGTCGTCGGAACGTTCGTCCGGCGGCGAATCGGAACCTCCCGACAAGAGCGACGCCAAATCGGGATCGATTTCGGGATCGGGCCGCCTCGCGGAAACCGCGGCAGGACCTTCCCGATTCGGGCGAGCCAGGCCCGTCGTGCCGGCCATCATGCCGACTTGCCCGCCGCCGGCCGTAGCGGCTTTCTTCGTCGGAGTGCCGCCGACCCACGGGCCGGCCAAGGCGCCTCCTTCCAGTTCCATCGAACGGATGCAGGCCAATTCGATCGCGTCTCGCCCGCGAACCGACAGCAACGGCATGAACCCGCGCTGCACGAGCCCTTGGCTGGTCGACGACGTGAATCGTCCTTCACCGCAAACGGCCACCGGTTCGCCTTCGGCATCGCGGTACGTGTGCATCGGCATGCCGCCGAGCGAAAGGAACTGGGCCGGTTGAAATCCCCAGCCGGATTGCGTGAATCCCTGCGCCAACAGGGCCGCGCATGCCAGCGCCGGACTGGCCCACAGATAGTCGTTCGGGGTGCCGGCGAACTCTTCGAACGTCAGCGATTCGGCCGGCCGATAGTTTTCGCCGAAAGGGGGCCGCAACAAGAACCTGGGTGCCGCGAGCCCCAGATAGGCGGCCTCGGGAAGCTTGCGCAGCGCCTCCCAGGCCGGCTTGCCGTCGGCGGGCACTTCGTAGCCTTCTTGCACGACCTGCGCGGTGATGGCCGACAGAAACGGCGCCTGCGCCCGAGCGGCGATTCGAGCCATGCGGCCGAGCACTTCGGCATGTGCGGTGGTTTCCTCGAATGTGTAAATCCCCGCGAGCACCGACCAGGGCATCGGATCGACGCCTTCGGCTAGCTTTTCGATCAACTGCCGATAAACGGCCGTCGCACGAAGGTCGCTCTCCGCGATAAGATCGGCCGCAAATTCCTCGGCCGTCATATCGAGCAGCACGATCTGGATTCGGGCATTTTTTTGCGTTCGGCGCAGGAGCCATTCCAACCCGCGCCAAGCCGATTCCAGCCCCTGGTAGAGCGGATTGTGCATGATCTCGCGCATCAGCGCGGCCGCTTCTTCCCCTTCGAGATCGGAGAGCCGGTCGATGTTGCGATAGATCGGATCGGGCTGGAAATCGTCAAGCTCGGTCGGTTCGAGGCGAACTTCCACGTCGCCATCGGCGGCAGTGAATTCGACGCTCGGGGCGGTCGATTCGAGCACCTCGTCGAGCGTGTCGAACGACACCTTGATCGGCTTGCGAGCGAACAATTCGTCGCGGCCCTCGGGCGGTTGACGCTGGGTGCGGCCGCTGAAGTCGCCTAGAAGGGCGACTCGGAACGGATTTTCACCCGCGGCCCGAGCGGCACGACCGCCGGAGGATTCGAGTTCGCCAAAGGAGGATTCGTAGGGCACGCCGACTTGCTACAATCGACAAGGCATGTGTCGGTGGACTAAACTGCTGCCCGCGGGCCGGCAGAGCGCGATGCTTCTTCGGCCGCGGCGACCGGTATTCTATCACACTCTGCCGATGTTGCTACGGGAGATGCGCATCAGGAAAGTGTTGTGGCTCAACCGGCCGGCACCCGCGGCTAGCGCCTTGCCGCTAACGGAGACCGTCCGCGTGTTAGCGGCGAGGCGCTAGCCGCCGGTAATGGGTAATCACGACTGGCAAGACTGCTGCTGTGCGCCTGAACCCGTTGTTGGAGTTGAACCTAGCTGTCGGCCGCACGCTAAAGCGTGAACTCCAACCGAGTCGTTGCGCGTCCGTTGGTGTCGATCAATCGAGGGAGACTGCATGGCCGATTTTTCGCAAACGAATCGCCCGATCGCGGTGAGCACGGATCTGGGCGCGGATAAATTGCTCCTCGAGCAGTTTACGATTTCGGAAGGGCTTTCTCGCCCCTTCCACATGATGCTCACGATGCTGGCCCAGCCGGACTACACGGTGCCGTTCGAAAAGCTGCTCGGGCAAACCGCCAGCGTGCGGCTGAGCATTCCGGAGGCCAAGGAGCCGCGCTACTTTCACGGCGTCGTGTTCCGGATCAGCGAAGGAATGCAGGTTCATTCGCCGGACACGGGCGAAACCTTTATCCGCTATTGGGCCGAAGTGCTCCCCGCTTTCTCGAAGCTGACGCGAAACGTCAACAGCCGAATCTTCCAGCATCTGAGCGTGCCCGACATTCTGGCCAAGGTGCTGACCGGAATCGATTTCAGCAAGGACAACGTCAAGGGCACCTACGACCCGCGGGATTATTGTGTTCAGTACCGCGAGACCGATTTTCAATTCGCCAGCCGGCTGATGGAAGAGGAAGGGATTTTCTTCTACTTCAAACACACGCAGAGCAGCCACACGATGGTGCTTTCCGACCAGACCACCGGCTTCGACGATCTGACGGGGGGCGCCAAGATCGTGTTCAACGAGTTCCAGGGCCTTCGCGACAAGCGATTGCATGAAGATCGCGTCGTGCGCTGGCAAAAATCGCAGGAACTGCGCACCGGCAAGTGGCGCTCGTGGGACTATACGTTCGAAATGCCCGACAAGAATCTCGAGCAGACCGGCGAGATTCTGGAATCGGTCGCCGTCGGCACCGTGACGCACAAGATGAAAGTCGGCGGCAACGATTCTTGGGAGCTCTATGATTATCCCGGGGCGTATGCTCAGCGCTACGACGGCATCGACAAAGGCGGTTCGCCGCAAGCCTCGGATCTGTCGAAAATCACCCCTGACGGCAAGCGCACCGTGAAAATCCGCATGGAACAGGAAACCATGCCGGGGATTGGCATCGACGGCGAGGGAAATGTCCGCCGGTTTGCTCCCGGCTACAAAATCGAGCTCTCCAATCATTTCAATGCCAATGGCAAATACGTGCTCACCAATGTCGAGCATTCCGCCAGCGTCGAGGGGACGTATTCCGCGAACCAAAACGTCAATCTCAAGTATTCGAATCGGTTTCGCTGCATTCCTGCCGCTCTGCCGTTTCGCCCGGTGCGCACGGTGCCGAAGCCGCGCATCTACGGCACGCAAACGGCCATCGTCGTGGGGAACGACGCATCGACGGAAATCGCCACCGACAAATATGGCCGCGTGAAGGTGCAATTCTTCTGGGACCGCGTCGGCACGAAAACGCTCGACAGCTCCTGCTGGGTGCGCGTGGCGCAGGCCTGGGCCGGCAAGCGCTGGGGGACATTTTTTCTGCCGCGCGTGAAGGACGAGGTTATCGTCGCGTTCGAGGAGGGGGATCCCGATCAGCCGATCATCGTCGGCAGCGTTTACAACGACGATCAGCTTCCCCCCTACGATTTGCCCGACAACAAGACGCGGAGCACGATCAAAACCCGCTCGTCGGAAAAGGGAACGACCGACAATTTCAACGAAATTCGCTTCGAAGACAAAAAAGACAGCGAAGAGATATTCATCCACGCCGAAAAGGACATGAATCGCGAAGTCGAAAACAACGACACGCTCAAAGTCGGTTTCGACAAGAAAAAGAACGGCGATCAAACGATCGACATCTACAACAACCGCACGGTGACGCTCGATCAGGGAAACGAACTGTTCACGGTCAAGAAAGGCAATCGCACCGTCAGCGTCGACCAAGGAAACGAATCGTTTACCATCAAAAAAGGGACCCGCACCGTCACCGTCAAGGGAGACGATAGTCACGAGGTGCAGTCGGGCAATCTCAGCGTGAAAGTCGATCAAGGCAACGCCAGCTACACGATCTCGCAAGGCAAATGCACGATCACGGCCCAGCAATCGATCGAACTTACGGTCGGTCAATCATCGATCAAGATCACCCCGACGGGCATCACGATCCAGGCCCAGATGGTCACGATCAAGGCTCAAGCGATGCTCCAAGCACAAGGCGCAATGCACAAGATCACCGGCAACACGATGGTCCAAATCCAAGGCGGCTTGGTGAAAATCAACTGACAAAAGAAATGACGAATGTCGAACGTCTAAAGAATGCCTAATGACGAATAATCGAATGACGAACGTGGGCACTTTCGGTGTGCGTTGAATTCGAGTTTTCGTCATTCGAGCTTCGTCATTCCCCCAGCGAGCGATTATGGCGGTGATTCTGCATATAACCGAGGGGCCCGCGGTCGGGAGGCGGACGTTTTTGCGCGTCGGCCAGGTGCTGCGAATCGGCCGGACGGAATGGGCCGACTTCAACGTGCCGCAAGACGCCGCGATGGCCCCCATCCATTTCTCGGTCGAATACGACACGCACATCTGCCGCTTGCGCGATTTGCAAAGCGGCGCCCAAACGCTGGTCAACGGCAAGCCGGTCGGCGAAATGGTGCTGAACCACGGCGATCGCATCACCGCCGGCGCCACCACCTTCCAGGTGCACATTGAGGGAGCCCACGCGACGGTCGTTGCCGTGGCCGGGGCTGCCGCGGCGGCTCCGGTTCGCAAAGGAAGTAGCGGATATAAGCGCGTCGATCCGCCGACCGCCGCCGAAGTCTGCCAACTCTTCGAACTCGACGACGCCGCAAAACCGCTGCTCGACGACAAGCAAAACGTACGGCAATTCTTCGAGCTTTTGGTGAAGCAGCAGCTTTATCCCGATGCGGTCCGATTTCTGGCCCATGCGCTGCCGAAGCGCGAAGCGATGTGGTGGGCCGCGCGTTGCGTGCGCGCCGCGCTCGGCGACGGCGAATTGCCGCGCACCGATCGAGTCGCCCTGGAGGTGGCCGAGCGCTGGGTGATTGAGCCGGACGAGAAGAATCGCCGCGCCGCGCAAAACGCTGCCGATTCGACGGGCTATGAAACGGCCTGCGGCTGGGTGGCCGGCGGCGCGTTTTGGAGCAGCGGCAGCATTGGCCCCGAAGGCATGCCCGACGTGCCGCCAAAAGAAACACTGACTCCCCAAGCCGCCGTCGTGGCGATCAACCTCACAGCCACGGTCGATCCGAGGCAAATGCAACAGCTCTACGCCCAATTCGTCTCGATCGGCGCGACGATCGCCGAGGGCCAAAACCGCTGGCCGGAGGGGAAGTGACGCAGTGGAACCCCGGCGCGGGGTGCTCTGCCCACCGCCGTGCGGTTAGCTTACCAACAATATTCAGTTAGCCTTGCGCTCCCGCCTGACCGGCAAGGGCGAAATGCGACCTGGCGTCTGGTAAAACAAATTTGCCCTCCTGAGATCGCGCTGATTGCACACGAAAGCTGAGCCTGAAAGGCTCATTCCGTCAGACCAGGGCGGAGCCGCGTAAGCGGCGTAACCCTGGGCAGGTGATGCGACGCGTTGTCCGGCCCTGGTAGGGCCGTTCCGACAATACGCCCCGCTTCATTGAACGGCCCTGTCTGGGCCGACGCGTCGTGCGGGGCGGCTGCCCCAGGCCTCCACCGCTTGCGCGGCTCCGGCCTGCTGGTAGAATCCGCCTTTCAGGCCGAGGCGTGTCGCGTTGCCCAACCGAATATTGTGCGTAATGCTAAGCGGCCCGGCCGGGGGATGGAAACCTTCGGCGAACTTTGGTTCGCATCTCGCCTGTGCTATAGTGTGCCGGTGAGAATTGGACTTCTATTAATAGCAAACCTCCCAATGGGAGGTGTGGAGCGGGATTATGCGATCGCGAGTCACGATGTCAGTCGTCTTAGTGCTTGGTATTCTGGCCCGCTATTTCGTGTCCGCCGGACGCGCCGCCGAGCCGCCGGATCTAGGAACGCGGAAGCATGGCGTCGATTGGCCGCGGTTTCTCGGGCCCACGGGAGACAGCAAATCGCCGGAGCGCGGACTGCTGACCCACTGGTCGCCGGAAGGCCCACGCTTGGTGTGGCAAATGAAACTCGGGACCGGCTATTGTTCGCCGGCGATCAGCCGAGGCCGGGCGTTTGTGTTCGATCGTGTCGGAAAAGACGGCCGGTTGCGGTGCGTGGAAAGCGAAACTGCCAAGCCAATCTGGGAATCGACTTACGCCAGCGATTATGAAGACAATTTCAGTTACGACACCGGCCCGCGCTCTTCGCCGGTGGTCGATGGAGACCGCGTGTACACGTTCGGACCCGAGGGGATTTTGCGCTGCCTAAATGTGGCGGACGGCCACGAGATGTGGAAAATCAATACGGCCGAAAAATTCAACGTCATCCAGAATTTCTTCGGCGTCGGCAGCACTCCGGTGGTGGAAGGCGACTTGCTGATTGTGATGATCGGCGGCAGTCCGGCCGACACGCATCCGATCGCTCCCGATCGGCTCGATCAGGTGAAAGGCAATGGCTCGGGAATCGTCGCGTTCGACAAGCGCACCGGCGAGGTGAAATACAAGATCACCGACGAGTTGGCTTCCTACTCCAGCCCGACGCTGGCCACCATCGGCGGGCGGCGATGGTGCTTCGTGCTGGCCCGCGGCGGATTGGTCGCCTTCGAGCCCAGCAGCGGAAGAATCGATTTCCAATATCCGTGGCGGGCGAAGGATCTATATAGCGTCAACGCCAGCACTCCCGTCGTCAGCGGCGACACCGTGTTCATCTCCGAATCCTACGAAATCGGCAGCTCGCTGTTGCGCGTTCGCCCCGGCGCGTTCGATCTCGTTTGGCGCGATCCGCCGGGGCTGCGGGCCGAAAAAGCGATGCGACTGCACTGGAACACACCGGTCGTCGTCGATGGATTTCTCTATGGCTCAAGCGGCCGGCACACCGAGCCGGCCGAGCTGCGCTGCATCGAACTTGCCACTGGGAAAGTGAAATGGATGCAGCCGGGTCTGGGGCGCTGCTCGCTGTTGTATGCCGACGGGCATTTGGTTTCGATGGGAGAAAATGGCCGCGTGCAACTGCTGCGCGTGAACCCGGAGAAATTCGACGTCGTGGCCGACTTCGTGCCGAAAGACAAACAGGCGCCGATCGTGCCGGGGGCCGATCCGCCGGAGCTTTTGCAATACCCTGCTTGGGCAGCTCCGGTATTGTCGCATGGCCTGCTGTACGTTCGCGGAAAAGACCGACTGGCCTGCTTCGAAGTCATTCCAGAAGGGAAGTGAAGTGTTGGGTCGATTGTGGGGTGCCATGCCCACGGCTTTGCGTGGGCATGTGTCTGGGGCGCTGGACTCACAACCGTGTCGATTCGTCGAAACGCAGCCGTCGTGTCGATCACATTCCGGTCATAGCCACCGCCCCGCGGCCAAAAACGGTAGTGCCGCTGGCCATTCGGCTGCACATCTTCCATCCGAGGCAAAAATGCCGGAGCCCCGGAGCCAGGTTCAAATGGTTTACAGCCGCATGGCTGTAAAACCGCCGTCGACGTAGTAGGTCGCGCCGGTGATAAAGCTGCCGGCGGAGCGCGAGGCAAGCAGCAATAGCGCGCCGATCAATTCCTCGGGGCGGCCGAAGCGGCCCATCGGGGTTTGGCTCATGATCTGCGTCGTACGCTGCGGATCGAGAATCTTGCGGTTCTGCTCGGCAGGAAAGAAGCCGGGGCAAAGCGCGTTGCAGCGGATGCCGTGACGGGCCAATTCGCGGGCGACATTTTGCGTCAGGTTCACCACGGCTGCCTTCGATGCCGAATAGGCAAACACGCGCGACAACGGCAAATGAGCCGTCACGCTGCCGATATTCACAATCGAACCATGCCGGCCCGCGGCGACCCAATGCTTCGCAAACGTTTGGCAAGCCAAGTGGGTGCTGGTGAGATTCGTTTCGATCACGCGGCGCCAATCTTCGTCGGTCGCTTCGAGATATGGGGTGGCGGCATTCACGCCCGCACAATTCACGAGCACGTCGGCCTGCCCGCGCCGCTCGAGCACGGCGGCCAAGAGCGCTTCGATCGATGGCCGATCGGCGGCATCGACGGGCAAAAACGCGGCTTCACCCCCCAGTTCATGAATCGCCTCAGCACGGGCGTGGCCTCGCTCTTCGGACCGCCCAGCCACGACGACAAACGTCCCGGCCTGGGCGAGCCCTTCGCAAAGCGCTCCGCCCAAAACGCCCGTCCCGCCGATCACGACCGCCACTTGGCCCTGGAGATCGAACAGCTTGTCGAGGTAGGAAGGCATGGGGAAAGCGGCGAGGGACGAGGGACGAGGGGCGAGGGGCGAGGGGGATCGGAAGGGCTATCGCGGTTTCAAATTTGGTTGGGTTTCAGGCTCCTTTGCGATTTACGCGCCAGAGTGACGACGGTCTATCGAATGTCTTCGTTACTCGCCCCTCGCCCCTCGCCCCTCCTTAGTTTCAACCAATCCGTGTGGAACGTGCCGGAACGGTCGGTGCGCTGATACGTGTGGGCGCCGAAATAGTCACGCTGGGCTTGCAGCAGGTTTGCGGGGAGTCGGTTGCGACGGATTCCATCAAAATAAGACAATGCCGAGTTGAATGCCGGCACAGGAATCCCCAGCTCGACCGCTGCCGCTACCACCCGCCGCCAGGCAGGCTGCGCTTCGTGAACGGCCGAGGTGAAATAGGGGGCCAAAAGCAGATTTTCCAGTTTCGGATCGGCGTCGAACGCGTCTTTGATGCGATCCAAAAATCGTGCCCGAATGATGCACCCGCCGCGCCAGAGCAGGGCGATATGCCCGTAGTTCAGGTGCCATTTGTGTTCGGCCGCGGCAGCGGCAAGTTGAACGAAGCCTTGCGCGTAGCTGCAAATCTTCGAGGCATACAGGGCATGCCGAATGGCTTCGACGAACTCATGTCGTTCGCCAAGATTCGGAGCGGCTTTCGGATCCGGACCCTTCAACACCCGGTTGGCCCTCAGCCGGGCCGCTTTCAGCGCCGACAGGCAGCGGGCGAAAACCGCTTCGGTCACCAATGTGCTCGGCACCCCGAGATCGAGCGCCAATTGGCTCATCCACTTGCCGGTGCCCTTTGCGCCGGCCGTGTCGAGAATCATGTCGACCAAGTCGGCGCCGGTCTCGGGGTCTTTGACGCTGAAGATGTCCCGCGTGATTTCGATCAGGTAGCTATCGAGTTCGCCGCGATTCCACTCGGCGAACACGTCGTAAATTTCGGCGTTCGCCAGCCCCGCCGCTTCCTTGAGCAGGAAATAGGCTTCGCAGATCAACTGCATGTCGCCATATTCGATGCCGTTGTGGACCATTTTGACGTAGTGGCCCGATCCGCCGGGGCCGATCCATTCGCAGCAGGGAATGTCTTGCTTCGGACCGACCTTTGCGGCGATCGCCTGCAACACCGGCTTGATCAGCGGCCAGGCCTTTTCGCTGCCGCCGGGCATGAGGCTTGGCCCGAGCAGGGCGCCTTCCTCCCCGCCCGACACGCCGCTGCCGACATACAGCAATCCCTTCGCTTCGACTGTTTGCGTGCGCCGCTCGGTATCGAGGTAGAATGTGTTGCCGCCGTCGATGATCACGTCGCCGGGCGACATCAGCGGTATCAATTCGTCGATCACCGCATCGACCGCCGGGCCGGCCTTGATCATGAGCATCACTTTTCGCGGCGTCGAAAGGTTTGCCGCCAGCTCATTGAGCGAATGACAGCCGACGAAATTCTTGCCCGCCGCACGGCCATGAAGGAACGTGTCGGTCACACTCGTCGTGCGATTGAACACGGCCACGCGAAATCCCCGGCTCTCGATATTGAGGGCCAGATTTTCGCCCATCACGGCCAGACCGATCACTCCGAAATCGCAGGATTCAGGCATCGTGGCGATCGCTTTCTTTCGGCGTTCAAGACTCGACATTCAGCTTCAGGTCTAAGACTCGACGATGGGCCAGGGGGGCCGGTCGGGCAGATAGCGGTGGAAATCGTCGAGCAGTTGTTGTTGATATTCGCCGGCGAAAGTGCCGGCCAGGAAACGGTCGATCCCCTGTTCGAAAAAACGCCGCCAACTGGCCTCTTCCCCCCCGGGATTGATGGGGAAAAAAAGGGCCCGATTGGCCTCGGCCGCGGCATGGTCGCCCGGCGCATCGCCGATCATCAGGGATTGGCCCGGTGGATAGTTGCGGGCGATGCCGAGCATTTCCTTCTTGGTCCCCTTTTCCTGGCCGCCGATCGCGCGGAGGAATTTGTCCAGGCGGTGCTCCTCCCATTCGCGTACCAAAGCCTCGTGCGGCGTCGCGGAAACGACGACCATGTCGGCCCGATCGGCCAACTTTTCCAGGCTCTCGCGCAAGTATGGAAACGGCGGCACGCCGTGCACCATCTTCGCGACCGAATCGTTGACGGCTTGCGACCACTCGAGCGCCTGTTTCAAATCCGGATCGCCGGTGGCGGTTGCGGCGGCCGCCAACGCCGGGTTCGCGAGCTTCGTTTCCCGTTCCATCCATCGCACCAAGCCGTCGGGAATTTTGACTTCGACGCCGCGCGCCCGCACCTCGGGCCGCTTGCGAAGCCAGTGAAAGGTCTCGATCAGCGCCGGAAACCGATTGATCCCGCGGCTCTTGGAATAGAGATTGACGAATTCGGCCGCCTCGCGGGCGTAGCGGCTGATGCCTTGCAGATTGTAAGCGAAAATCGTGTTGGGGATGAAGCATTCCTTGTGCTTCACTTCCATCGTGTCGAACGCGCATCCGTCGGAATCGATGCCGACGAGAAATTCATGCTGCTTGGGAAATTCGAGCATAGGGCCGGGCCACGAACAAAACTGCGGAACTGCCATCGAAACGGACGTTCGGCGAATATACCGGCCATGCGCCAAGATTGTAAAGGATGCGGCATGCTGCCTTGGACCGAACTGGCTTACGGGGCGATCGGCCAAAGCCGCGGACTCACCTCCCTATCAAGTTCTCATCGCGAAGCCAAACTGCTTGCGTCTTTCGCAAGGTCCGACTACATTCAGAGCATAATGTGAGCCGGAAGGCCATTAGCTGTCCGGCTCAGTTCGTTTGCAGGGGGTCTGGAACCCCCCTTGTTCGAGCCCTGGGGAGAGCTCGAACCTTGCAGTGGGATGCTCGGCGATTGCCGGGCTCTTCAAAGTTAGTCGACGGCTGCGCGATGCGCCGGATATTGCCTTTCGCAGGGCGGCCGGTGGAACGCGCGCGCGGATCTTTCGTTCTGAGGATGCCGATGCACACTCGATTTTTCATCCGTCTGATATCCATTATCCGTTCCTCGGCTTCGTTTCGCCGATTGCGACTTCTGCTGCTAAGCGCCCCGCTGGCATTGGCAGCATTCGCCGCGCAAGCGCAGACATATTACTGGGATCCGTCGGGCGGCAATCCGACCGGCTCCGATGGTGGCGGCAGTTGGGATTTCGGGCCCGATATGCCCTGGTACTATTCCGGCGCGGACGTTGCCTGGCCATCGAGCGGAACCGACTCGGTTACCGCTGATATCGGCGTCGGCACGAACACGTCGCTCGACACCATCACACTGGGCGCGGCGATTAGCGTCGGCTCGATCAATTTCGACGCCGGCTCGGGCGGCTACCTGCTTTCCGGCACTAATACGCTGACGCTCAACAGCGGCATCGGCATGTCCAGCGGCGGCGCGGTGACGATCAGCGCCCCAATTAGCCTCGGCGCCGCGAACACCTGGAACAACAGCTCAAGCAGTTTTTTCACCGCTAGCGGCACATTGTCTCTCGGCGCCAACAACCTCTCGCTCACAGGCAGTGGCACGACGATGATCGGCGGCATGGTGAGTGGAACCGGCGGCATCAGCGTCTCCGGCGGCGGCACCTTGAACCTCACGAGCCTGGCCAACAACAACACGTTTAGCGGCGGAACGACGATCACCAACGGAACCGTCCGCACCGGCGCCCTCGGGCTCGGAACTGGCGGTTTAGCCCTGCAATCGTCGGGTAACCTGATTGTTAACGGCGGGAACACGGGTCTGCTCGGGTTGTATTATGCGAACCAGTTCACCAACACAAACGCCCCGCTGCCGAACTACGCAAACCTCTCGCTACTGGCCGCGAGCATTGCGACGGTTACGCCCATGACCACCGCGCTGACGCCCACGCTAAATTTTGATCTCGCCGGCGAAGGCTTAGGCTTCGCGTCGCCATTTAATCAGAAAGCGCAAGTCGATTGGGAATCGTACTACACGGGCATGATCAACATCCCCACCACGGGCACCTATACATTTTCGACCGACAGCGACGACGGCAGCATGCTCTTCATCGACGGCACGACCGTCGTAAGCAACAACAATTTTCAAGGTGAAACAACCCAAAAGGGATCCATTACGCTTACGGCCGGCGAGCACAATATCGTTATCGGCTACTACGAAGGCGGCGGCGGCTACGGCCTGCAAGTGAAGATGATCGCCGGCACCGGCACTCCCACCGCCGATCTCGACACCACCAACGACCAAATCTCGCCCGACTTGATGGTCGCCAACCTGTCGGGCTCCGGCAGCGTGCAGTTGACCGACGGCGGCCTAATTTTTGGATCCGACAATTCGTCGCAGACGTTCAGTGGCGCTATCACAGGTCCCGGTGGCCTGCTCAAGTTCGGCACCGGCACCGAGACCTTTACAGGGGCCAACACCTTCTTGGGGCCGACAACGATTGGGGCCGGCCAGATATTACTGGGGAATCCGCTGGCACTGCAAAATTCGATGGTGGGCGTCGCGGCCACCAATGGCTTGGCATTCCAGGCGGGAATTGGTTCGTTCACGCTGGGAGGGCTCACCGGCGGCTCGAATTTCTCGCTGCTCGACAGCGGCGGTACCGCCGTCGCCTTGACGGTCAGTTCCACGACCGACGGTCTTTACACCGGCGTCATGAGCGGCGCGCTAGCCAGCGTCACCGTTGGCGGCACGGGCACGCAGATCTTCGGCGGTGCAAACACCTACACCGGCGCGACCACGATCAATTCCGGCGCCACCCTGCAGTTGGGCTCCGCGGCGAACGGCAGCGTCGGCGGCAATATCGTTGACAACGGCATTTTGATCTTCGCTCCTACAACGGCCCAATCGACCGCCACCGTGATCAGCGGCACCGGCACCGTTCGCATGACCGGCAACCAAATCGAAACACTCAGCGGTCCCAACAGCTATATCGGCCTTACCGTGACCGGCGGCTTCGTCAGCTTCGCATCGGACGGCGCCACTGGCGGCAGCACATCGCCGCTCGGAACCGTGCCTTCCTCGTTCACCGCCGGCAATATCGTGTTGAACGATGGCGGACTGCAGGAAACAGCAGACGGCGTTACCCTCAATGCCAACCGCGGAATTCTTGTCGGTCCGGCAACCAGTAGCAATGGCTATGGCCAGATCGACGTGCCGACGACGAACAACACGTTCACCGTGCCGGGCGTGATCGCCAACAACGGCACCGGCCTCGACGGACTCGTCAAGTCGAACGCCGGCAATCTTATTCTCACCGGCGCCAACACCTACACCGGCACCACGATCGTCGCCAACAGCGGCAACGGGACCGATTCCGGCAACGAACTGACACTCGACAACCCGTCGGGCAATGCAATCGTCGGGCCGCTCTTGATCGGCAACGTCGCCTCGATCGGCGTCGTTTCCGGCTTCACGACCGGCGGCAACTCGGGCTATGCCTTCGTGCAAACCCAGGCCCCGAATCAGTTCGGCCCGAATACCACGGTCGCTTTCAATGACTCTAGCGGCAATTACGGGTTTTTGAAGTTGATGGGCAATAGCCAAATCGTTGCCGGCATTTCCGACACCGACGGCGCGGGCGTGATCGAGAATACCGAAGCGGAAACCAGCGCTGCCGCCGCGACGCTGACAGTCAACCTCGGCTCCGCCAACGAAGTGTTTAATGGTTATTTCCGCACGACATCGGGCGGCGGCAGCGGTGTCGGCGCTCTGGGCCTCACGCTGAACGGCACCGGCTCGCTCACCTTCACCGGCGCCAACATCACCTACACCGGCGCGACCATGATCAACGGCGGCTCGCTCCAGATCGGCGACGGCACCGCCGCCAGCTCATTTGCCAGCAGCAGCGTCGATCTGGCGGCCACCGGCACGGCCCTCAATTTCGACACTGCCGGCGGCGCTTCGATTACCTATGCCAATGCGATCAGCGGGCTCGGCAGCCTCTCGCAACTCGGCACCGGCACTGTGATCCTTTCCGGAGCGAACTCCTACTCCGGCGGCACTACGGTCAGCGCGGGTTTCGTGCAATTCAACGACGATGCCGATGCGCCGACCGGCACGGCCAACATCGCCGTCGGACCCGCGGGAACGCTTGTCGCCGGTTTCGCCATCAATCAGACATTCCTTAACTACTTGACACCAACGTCATCGGGCGTCTTGGCGCTCGGCGCCAGCAGCGCAAATGCGTTGAACTTCGCCACGGCCGGCTCACCAGCCACGAGCCTCGGAGCGACCGGCGCTTACACGTATAGCGGCTCACTGACGCCCGGAAGCGGCAACGTCTACAATTTCGGCGGTGGCGGTGGCGCGCTCACCGTCAGCAGTGTTCTCTCCGGGGCAACCTCGGTTTCCGACAACCAGCCATCGGGCACCGTCGCACTCACCGGCGCAAACAGCTACACCGGTGGAACGTTCGTTTCCAACGGCGGCACCGTTTTGGTCGCCTCCGATTCGGCAACCAACGGCGCCGGCAGCACGGCCCCGTTGGGCCAGGTGCCCGCCTCGGCCGCCAATAATATCTTCCTCAACGGCGGCACGCTCGAAGGCAACGGCAATTTCACCTTGAATGCCAACCGCGGCATCGTGCTCGGTTCTGCAACCGCGGGCAGCGGCGGCACGATCGCTGTCGCAGCCGGCGACACCGTCTACTACAACGGCGTCATCGCCAACAACGGCGGCTCGAACGTCCTGACGTTTGCCGGCCCGGGCACTCTGGTCCTCGGCGCGCAAAGCACATACTCCGGCGGCACCAACGTTTCCGGCGGCAACTTGGCCTTCGCAGTCCCCGACAACGAGTTGCCCAGCGCCGCAAGCATCTACATCGGAGCCGGTGCGGTCGTCTCGGACCTCAATGCGATCGACCAAAGTTTCATTAGCACCGTTGCTATGAACTCCGTCGGCGCGGTTGCCTTGGGCGCCAGCAGCAGCAACCCGCTCGATTTCAGCTCGACCGGTGCGAATTTGGCGAATGTTTCGCTCGGCAGCACGGGCGCGTTTACCTACAGCGGTACGCTTACGCCCGGCAACAACATCTATAGCTTCGGCGGCGGCGGCGGAACCCTCACCGTCTCAAGCCTGCTGACCGACAACAATAGCTCGAACGGGACGGATCGGGTCTTGGTCGGGCAGCCCGGCACGGTCGTCTTGAGCAATACGAACAATAGCTACAGCGGCGGCACGACCGTCTCGGCCGGCGCCGCGCTGCAAGTCACTTCCGACGGCGCCTCCAGCGGCGCCTCGGGTGAACTCGGCATCGTGCCTTCGGCGGCCGCGAACAACATCTTCCTCAACGGCGGCACCCTCGACGCCAACGCCACGTTCACCCTCAATTCGCTGCGCGGCGTCGCGCTCGGTTCATCGACTGCCGGCAGCGGTGGCACGATCGCCATCAACGGCGGCGACACGCTCTCCTACGGCGGCATCATCGCCAACAACGGCGGCACGAACAGCCTCACCGTTTCCGGACCCGGCACGTTCCAAATCACCGGCACCGGCAGCACCTACACCGGCGGCACGACGATCAACAGTGGCGGAACGGTGCGGCTCGGTGATGGCTTGGCCAATCTCGGCGCCCTGCCCGGCGCGATCGCGAACAACGGTTCCTTGATCGTTGCGAACTACGCAGCCCAAACCATCAGCAATCCCATTGGAGGAACGGGCTCGGTGACGCTCGCCGGCCCGGGCGTTGCGACCTTGCTGGTTTCCAGCACCTCCAACACGGGCAGCCTCTACACCGGCCAAACGATCGTCAACGCGAACATCACGGCCAGCGCAGGGGCCGCTATCGGCACCGGCAGCCTCAATCTGGCCGCCGGTTCGACGCTCAATGTCAACACCGTCAATACGGGCCTTTCGAGCATGTATTGGAGCGGCAACGGCAACAACTATCAGTCGTCGATCTTCGGCGAGCAACTCGGTGCTTCGGCGATGGGCAAGCCGGCGATTGCCCCGCTCACTTCAACCTTGGATTTCGATTCCGGTTCGACAAGCAACACGGGAACGAGCTTTCCCGCGCCCTTTACCACGGTCGATGGCGCCGAGGCCGACAATTTCAATGGCTACTACAGCGGCATCATCAACGTCGCCACCGCCGGCAGCTACACGTTCAAGCCGCTGAGCGACGACCAAAGCACGGTCTTCATCGACGGCGTGGAAATCGCCACCAACGCCTACAACACCACCAACAGCGGCTCGATCACGCTCGCTGCCGGTCCGCATCAGATCGTCGTCGGTTATCAGCAAGGGGGGGGCGGCGACGGCTTGAATGTGCAAATGTCGCTTCCCGGTTCGCCGACCACGTTTGCCGATATCAACACCAGCAATTCCTCGGCCTACACGATTTCTCCCGACCTCGTGGTCGGCTCGCTGCAAGGCTCCGGCAACCTCGCGCTTACCACCGGCGGATTAATCACCGGACTGGATGGCACGAGCCAGACCTTCTCCGGCGTGATTTCCGGCATCGGCGGGCTCACGAAATTCGGCGCCGGAACGCAAATCATCAACAGCACCAGCACCTACACGGGCACTACCTCCGTCGCCGCTGGCACGTTGCAGTTCAACGGCCCGATCGCCAGCACGATGATCTACAACAACGGCACGCTGATTTTCAACAACAGCACGCCGTTCACCTACACCGGAACGATCAACCAGTTCGAAAGCCTCACCTCAGGCAGTCCGGTTTATAGCATCGACACCGTCGGGAGCCTGAATGTAAACGGTACGGTGGCCTTCGCCAATGCGTCGGCGAATCCGATCAGCACCTCGAATGTGCGTCTTGCCACCAATGCCACCGGGGTGGTCTATATTAGCCCGACCACGACCGGCACGATCACGGCCTCAAGCGACACCACCATCGGCTGGACTTCAGCAGCAGTCGGCGCCGCCAACGGCACACTGTTTCAGGAAGCAGGCACTTGGAATCAAAGCGGCGGCAACTTCTACATCGGCATAGCCTCCAATACCCCGGCGGCCACGGGCACGTTCGACATCAACGGCGGCACGATGCGGCTGGGCGGCAGCGGCCAAAATATACTTCTCGCCTGGGAAAACTCCAGCGGACCGGTCACCGGTTTTCTCAATATCAACGGCGGAAGCGTCAGTTCGACCACCGGCAATTTTCAAGTCGGCAACGGCAGCGCGCTGGCAGTCGGCACGGTCAATTTGAACGGCGGCATTCTCAACACAAACGCGTGGACCACCCCCGGCAATGCCACCTCGACCGTGCTCAATTTCAACGGTGGCACTCTAACCTCCGGCGCAGCGTCGACCAACTTTTTGGGCAACAGCACCGGCTCGGTCAACTTCTACACCGGCGGCGGCACGATCAACACCAACGGCGTTGCAGTGACAATTACTCAACCCCTGGCGACGATCGCGAACAGCGGCATTGCCTCGATCTCCGCCACGACGACGACCGATTCTTTTGTCACCCCCCCCACGGTCACGCTATCCGGCGGCACCGGCTCCGCCTATGCACTTCTCGATCCGACGACAGGCTATATCACCGGCATCGACATCACCAACGCCGGCAATTACCTGACCGCGCCGACAGCCACAATCGCCGGCTATTCCGGCTCGCTCACGGTCAATATGGCCTCCAACAATACCGGGATATTGAACGTCACCGGCGGCGGAACGCTCACGCTCACCGGCGCCAGTCCGAATTTCGCCAGCCCCGTTAGCCTCGCCTCGGGCACTACGCTCGATCTGAACAACGCCACCGCTTTGGGCACCCAATCGGCCGTCACGGATGCCGGCACGATCAATATCGGCGCCAGCCAAACCCTGCAATCCGTGAGCGGCGCCGGCGGTCTGAGCCTCGGCACCTATGCCTTGACCATCGGCAGCGGCGGCGCCGATTCCTCGGCATCCACTTTCTCCGGTGCGATCACCGGCAGCGGAACCACCACGGCCCTGATTCTCAACAAGGGCCCCGGCGGTTCGTTGACGCTCTCCAACTCCTCCAACACCTACACCGGCGGCACGGTCATCAATGGCGGCACGCTACGGGTCACGAATACGAGCGGTTCGGCCACCGGCACCGACGCCGTGACGGTCAATTCCACCGGCACGCTTGCCGGCTCGACCGCCGCTAGCCAAGGCTCCATTTCGGGCGCGGTCACGGTCAACGCCGGCGGAACACTCGCCGGGACCGATGGGGCCACGCTGACGCTCAGCAGCAGCAGCGGCCTTACGTTGGCAGCCCAAAGCAATTCCAGCTTCAACCTGACCGGTTCCAGTACGAATCCGATGGTCAATGTCACCGGCGGCGCATTGACGGTTTTGGGAACCAATATCGTCAATCTGACGGGAACGCCAGCATCCTCGAGCGCAGTCTACGATCTGTATTCCTACACGGGCACGGACCCGAATCCCGGCTATTTCGTGCTCGGCACCGTGCCCGGCAACGCCGGTTATCTGCTCAGCCAGGCCAATGGGCAAATCGATGTGACGCTCTCGCCTGATGTAAGCTGGACCGGCGCCAACAGTACCAACGGCATGACCATATGGGACACCGTCGCGAATCCGAACAATAGTCAAACCGGTGCGATCCAGAATTGGGCTACCACAGTTGGAACGGCCACGGCCACCGCAGCCACCGGAGCCGCCGGCTCCGGCGTCGAATTCGATGATACGAGTGCGCTGGGCAACTCACTCGGCACCTCGCAATCCGTGGTGGTGACGAGCGGTGGAGTCACTCCTGGCACCGTCACGTTCAACAACAGCGTCGTCACGTACAACATCAGCAACACATCGGGCGACACCAGCAACGTTGGCATCGGCGGAGCCGCGTCGATTACCAAGTACGGCAGCGCCCCGGTCAATCTCAATAGCCCCAATAGCTTCACGGGCGGCGTGGCGATCTACGACGGCTCGATCAATCTCGGCGACGCGCCCGTCGCCGCCTCGAACGGACTCAACTATTCCACGGCGCTTGGCAATTCAAATGGCGTGCTCGTCAGCGGATCGACAAGCAGCTTGGTGCTGAATAATTCCACCAGCGGCAGCTCCGCGACTTACGGTGTCACCGCGGCCACTTACAACTCCGGCTCGCAACGCACCATCCCGCTGACGCTCTCCGGCGGCGGCACGCTCCGCGCAAGCGGCAACGCCACCTATGCCGGTGGGGTCTCGCTCGGCGCGGGCGGCGGCGTCGTGGCCACGACCGTCAGCACCGACCAACTCACGTTGAGCGGCGTCGTTTCGGGTTCCTCGCTTAGCTACTCATCGAGCGCGGGCTCGGTTGTTCTCGGTGGCTCGAACACGTATGCCGGTGGAACCACAGTCTCCAACGGCGCCAAGTTGATCGCCACCAACAGTTCGGCCCTCGGCACCGGAACGCTCATCTTCTCCGGCGGCGGCGGGACGCTCCAATTGCAGGGCGCGTCGCAAGTCGTTTCCGGCCTGATCAACACCTACTACCTCGCCGGCAGCAATAACATCCCGATTCCCGCGACCAACCAGTTTACCTCCGCTGCGACGATTCAATCGACGTTTGGCGGGCTCACGCCATCGCCCGGAACGTTCTTGTCGACCAACAACAACGGCGGCACGCCATTGGGGACTTATTTTTACGTCGGCACAAACTATCTCGGCTCCAGCTCGAATACGTTCACGGCCAATACGAATGGCAACAGCCTGAACAACGGCAATAACTACACGCTTATTTCCACCGGGAATGTCTACATTCCGACGACGGGCTACTACACCTTCGCCACCACCAGCGACGACGGCAGCATGCTGTTCATCGATGGCTCGACCGTCGTCTCTAACAACAACTTTCAGGGGAATACGCAGAAAACCGGAACGCTGCAACTAACCGCCGGGCTCCACAACATCGAAATCGCCTACTACGAAGGGGGCGGCGGCTACATGGTCAGTGCCCAGGCCATTTACGATGGTACGACCAATCCTGGCACCGTGTCGCAAATTGGCAACGACGGCGGCTATACCGCCTCGCCGGACGATCTGGCCTTCTCGACCACGCCGAACACTTCTCAAAACCTCCCGACGCTTGAAACGACCCTTGTCTCAACCCCAACATACGCTAACCCCATTGCGGTCAACGCCAATTCGACGCTCGACTTGGGCAACGTCCCAGCCGCCACGTTTGGCTCATTGACAATCGGAACGAACCAGTTGAACGTGCTTGCCAGCGGCACGGTCAGCAACTTTGCCGTGCGCTCGCTCACGGTCGGCGCCACCACATTGGCGGGCAGTCCGACATTCGATGTCAGTGGGCAGTATACGACCCTGACGCTCGGCGCCCTGAACGACAATGGCACCGCGCGCACGATTACCTTCCAAGACACCGGCACGACGATCCTCTCCGCCGCAGCCACGAGCTTGGGGGTAGGCACGACGGTGAACGATTCCGGCAATGTGAGCCTTATCGCCAATTCGGCTCTCGGAACGACCGCGCAAATCAATATGAGCGGCGCCGGAACCTTGGCGATCAATGCCACGACCCAAACTATCAGCTCGCTCAACAGTTCCATTGCAACGCCGACCATAAACCTCGGCACTGGCACGTTAACGATTGGCAGCACCGACAACCTCAGCTCCAGCTACGCCGGCCTTTTGACGGATGCCGGCGCCGCCACGTTGAATCAAGCCGGCGCCAACGCGCTCACCCTTAGTGGCAACGGCACCGGCTTGCAAAGCGGCACCAAGGTCAACGTCAATGGCGGAGGTTTGATCCTCGATAGCAGCACGGCACTGGGAACGTTTGCCCAGGTATATGTGCCGCAAACGCTGACGCCGACCGTCGCCACCCTGACGCTGGGAGCCAATACGCAGTTTAGCGCATTGAATGGTGCGGGCACCGTCAATTTGAATGGCAATACTCTTACCGTAGGCAACACCGACAATCTTTCGTCGGGCTTCTACGGGCCCCTGAACGGCACCACCGGTTCGAGCCTGATCAAGACCGGAACGGGCACGTTCACGGTCGGCGGCGCAAATTCGCAAGGTTCGACGATCGTTAATGCCGGCACACTGGCCGTCGCTGCGTCGCTTGTCGGTAGTTCTCCCTTGGGAGCCGGTAATGTCTCGTTAAGCGGCGCCACGCTCGCCTTGCAAGGACAGGAATCGCTCGTCACCACGGCCGGCTTGCAGATGCAATTCTACAACGACAATGGCAACGGCTGGGTGGCCGCCGACTTCGGCAGCGGCATCTCGACCGATCTTGCCACGACAAATGCGCACTACGCCAACATCCAATCGCAACTCGTCTCCACGGCGATATCGACTGCGGGCGGGGCCACGTATTTGGAGTTCCCTGGCACGGGAACCAACGGGGCAACCCAGTCCACCGGATACGTCGCGGCCACCAATGGCCAGGCCTTCTCACAACAGGGCTTTACGCAAGCCACAAACTACGAATCGCTCATTTCCGGCAATATCACGATCGCCACCGCCGGCACCTACACCTTCACCGAGCAGAACGACGACGATGCAGTCCTGTTCGTGAATGGCGTCGGCACTCCCTTGATTGCAACCCACTTTGGTTCCGCCAGTGCTTCCATCACGCTATCCGCAGGCAGCCATCCGATCGAAATCGGATTCCAACAGGGCGGTGGCAACGCGGGGTTGGCAATCGAATATTCCGGCCCGGACACCGGCAATGTCGCGGAGAATATTCCGGATACGGTCTTGAGCAACGCGTCTCCCGCGTTAAACGCCACGCAAACGTACGCGAATAATGTCACCGTCAGCGGGACGGCCGGGATCAATGTGACCGGCTCGCTCGCCGCTACCATGGGCCTGCTCAACACGTCGGGCACATTGAACGTCAGCAGCAGCGATACCACCGGAAGCGCCTACAGCCTGACTTTCGGCACGACAACGCTCGCCGGTAATCCGACCTTCAACGTCGCCGCGAGCAGCGGCGGCGGCGCCGGCACGCTAGTGCTGGGAGCGCTGAACGACGGCGGCACCGCCCGAGTGATTGACTTCAACGGCCCCGGCTCGGTGACATTGAGCCAACCGTCCACTTTGACGCCAAACACCTCGATCAACGTCTTCGGCGGAACGCTCAATGCCAATGCTCCGGGCGCGGTGGGCGCCAGTTCGGCCCTCAGCGTCGCGAGTGGCGCGACGTTTGCCTTGGGCACCTCGTCAAGCCAGACCATCGCCACATTATCCGGCAACGGCAATGTCTCTTTGGGCGCCAACACGCTCACCGTCGGCGCCGGCGCAAACGACAATACGTCGTCCACGTTTGGCGGCGTTGTCAGCGGCGCAGGTGGCGGGCTCACCCTAAACAAGGGACAAACCGGCAGCCTCATCTTGCAGAATTCCAATACCTACACCGGCGCCACCACGATCAGCGGCGGCACCTTGCGGCTCCAAAGCGGCGCGATTCTTCCAACGCTGCCGTCGATCGCCGGACTTTCGATCCATCTCGACGCTGCAACGCTCAGCAACCTTACCTTGTCGGGCGGCAATAGTGGATCCGTCTCGAGCTGGACCGATACGAGCGGCGGTGGTGTGAACTTCACGCAATCGACGACCGCGGACCAGCCGACCTACGTCGCTAGCGGCATCAACGGCCTGGGATCCGTGAGCTTCAATGGCACCACCGACTTGCTCACGGCCAGCAAGTCCACGGGTGTCCAGACCGTGTTCATCGTCAATCAAGTCAACGGCTACACCGCGCTTAACGGCATCTTCGGCGAAAGCGCTACGGACCTGAGCATCCGGCTCGCGAGCGCGACTGCTTGGGCGAACGGCAGCGGCAGTAATAGCAACGATTTCACCAGCGGCGGCTCGATGTACATCAACGGCGACCCCGCCGGCACCGGAAATGGAACCTTCACCGCGAACCAGCCGATGATCCTCGAAGGCGTCAGCTCCGGGGTCGACAATTGGATCGCGGCATTAGGCGATTCCTACACGGGACGCAATTTCGACGGCACGGTCGGCGAAGTGCTCGTCTACAACGGCACCCTTACAACCGCGCAGCAGCAAGCGGTGGATTTGTATCTCGACGAGAAGTGGTTCAGCGGGCTAACGTATTCTTCGAGCAATATCCTTCCGGCCACCACAGCCATGAATCTGACCGGCAGCACGGCAACGCTCGATTTGGGGAATACGAATCAAACAGTCGCCTCGCTGACCGGCGTGTCGGGTAGCACTGTCAATCTCGAATCGCAAACACTCACCGTCGGCGACAGCACGAACACCGTCTTCTCCGGCGTCCTATTGGGCGCCAGCGGCAGCCTCGTGAAAAATGGCTCCGGCATGCTCACCCTTGGCGGCACGAACACATACGGCGGCACCACCACCGTCAACAATGGAACGCTTCGCATTACGGGCTCGTTGGGCGCCACGGCCGTCACGGTCGGCGACGGCGTCGTCGGCCACTCGGCGGTTCTGTCGGGGCCAACCCTCGACTCGGGCATCACCACCGCCACGATCAACGGCCCGGTCACCCTCATGAGCCCTCCCAATGGCGGCGCCGCCCCCGCGATTGCCGCAGCCAGCGGTTCATCACTCACGCTCCCGGGCGGTTTGACGTTGAACAATCTTTCGGTCTCCGATTTCACGCTCGACGCGGCAGGCGACAATAACTCCATCGCCCTGATCAATATCACCGGCGGAAGTGGCCTGACCGTCAGCGGCACCAACGTCGTCGATATCCTCGGCTCCTCGATCGCGGCCGGCATCTACGATCTGTATTCGGTTTCAAGCGGAGCGATTTCCGCCAGCAGCTTCAGCCTGGGCACCTCGGGCACCAGCCCGTTCAGCTACACGCTGCAAACCGCCGCGAACAACACTCAGCTCGACCTGATCGTCGTCGGCGCATTGACCTGGACCGGCACTGGTGGCAACAACAACTGGGATACGACGACCCAAAACTGGGCCACGGTCGGCGCGTCTCCACTTGCGTCAGCGTACACGGATCCCGCTCAGGTCACATTCGGCAACACCGGTTCGACGCAATCGCTTGTGCCGAACTCCGGCAGCCCCAATTACTTGGCCACCGTCAATTTGACGACCGCCGTCTCGCCCAGTTCCGTCACGTTTACGAACACGGGCGCGGCCAACGGCGGCGTCGACTACCTGATCACCGGCAGCGGCTCGATCAACGGCAACACGACCGGCATTACGCTCGCTGGCAACGGAACCGTCGGCGGCAACGTGTTCCTCAACACGGCCAACACGTTCGGCGGCGCCGTCGCCGTCAATGCCGGTCAGCTAGTGCTCGAAAACAGCCAGGCCCTCGGCAACACATCGGGCGTCGCGGTTGCCTCCGGCGCGGCGTTGGGCCTGCAAAGCGGCAGCGGCACTACACTCACCTACGGTTTGACCGCCACCAACGGCGCTCCAATTTCGACCACGATTGCCGGCACCGGCCCGAGCGGCAACGGCGCCTTGGTGAGCGTCAACGGCATCAACACCTACTCCGGCGCGATCACGGTCGCGAGCGGCGGCGCCACGATCGGCTCGCTTTCGACTTCCAGCGGCGATGGGCTCACGCTCTACGGCGGCATCGCCACCAACGGCAATGCTCTCACGCTTACCGGCGCCGGCAACATCACGGTTAGCAACACTCCGATCAGCGACAACCTTGGCACCGGCACCGTCACCTACAGCGGCACCGGATTGCTGAACCTAAACGTGGCCAATTCCTACGGCGGCGGCACCACGGTCAACTCCGGCACCGTGCGCACCAGCGCCACGTCGGCAACCGGCACCGGCCCGGTGTCCGTCAACGGCGGCACATTCGGCGGCTCCGGCACGGTAAGCGGCTTGGTCACCGTCGCCAGCGGCGGCACGATTGCACCCAGCATTGGCCAGTCGCCTGGAATCCATGCGGTCTTCAACGGCGGACTCACCCTCCAATCGGGCTCGGCGCTCACTTTCAATCTCAGCAGCACGGCCGACGCCTCCGGCAGTAATGCTCCGATGGGTGCGAACCAATATAACGATAGCATCACCACCACCAACTTGACCTTGGGCAACAGCGGCACGGTGGTCATCAATGACTACAACGGCTCTCTGGAGCCGGGCACCTACGAACTGATCAGCTACAATAGTAGCTCCGGCACGAGTCTCCCTTCGACGAACTGGACTACCAACAGCGTCCCTGGCTACACCCTTCAGCTCAGCACGCAGACCTACTCTGACCAACTCGACCTGATCGTCACGACCACGGTCAACAACGGCTCTTCATACTGGATCGCGAACAACGGCGGTCCGAACAACTTCGGCAATCCGAGCAACTGGAAGTCGGGCACCCTTCCCGATGGACCGACCGACACCGCAACCTTCGTCGACAGCAGCGTTAGCACGCTGTCGCAACAGGTCACCATTGACAACACCAATACGATAGACAACACCTACACCGTCGGTACACTCAACTTTACCTCAGGCACCAACTTCACGTTGATCTCCGGCGGCAGCGGCTCGGGCTACAGCCTGACGCTCGACAACGGTGGCGCTGGTGCGCAGGTCAACCTCGCCAGCAGTAGCCAGGCCCCCACGAGTGTCACGCTGGAAACGTCGCTCATTCTCGCCGATTCCTCGGGCAATACCACCTTCAATGTCAATGGTTCGACCAGCTACTTGTTCGTGTCGTCCTACACTGGCACAGGCCCCGCTATCTCCGGCACAGGATCGATTACGTTGAACGGCGGCGGTACGATGGAACTCGCCTCGCCCAACACCTACACCGGAAGCACGACGGTTGAAGGCGGCAGCAAATTGCTGGTCGACGACGGCTCGTCCCTCGGCGGCGGCGGGTTGACGATCACCGGATCCGGCTCGAGCGCGACATTCTCCGCCACCTCGGCCAACAACGTTACGGTCAGCGGCCTGGAACTCGACAACGGCGGCACGCTGAACATGAGCAGCGGCGACGGCAGCGGCAAATTGACCGTCAACGGCCAGTCGACTTTGAACGGTGGCTCGATCAATGTAAACGCCGGCACATTGGCCATCAGCGGCCAGCCGGTCTTTAACAGCGGTTCGATCAACGTGAACGCCGGCACCTTGGCCTTCACCAACAGCTT
>DATAWG010000112.1 GCA_036267355.1 Pirellulales bacterium
AAGGCGACGATGCGAAAGTGGCCGAACTGCTCGAGCACCTGATGCGCGAAGGCGTGCGCGTGCGCAGCTATGCCGACAAGGATCCGACGCTGGAAGACGTGTTCATGCTAGTAACCAAGGGGCTGGTGAATTAGCGGCAGCCAGGATTTGCCCTTGCCGCCGCTGCAAAGCCGCCATATGCTCCCCGCCGGCTGGGGGCCGAATCACGCGGCCGCCCGACAATCGGGCAACGCCGGCCGCCCGGCAACGGAGATTGGCGACGATGCAATACCGGTCCGCGCTCCGACCGACGCTGGTGAATCTTTGCCTCTCGTTGCTGCTGTCCGCAGTCGGTTGTGGCATCCTGCGGTCCGCCGAACAGCCCGTTACTGCAATTCCACGGCGATAAAGACCATGTGATCCCGCTCTGGAGCGCCAAGCGGCTCTTCGCCGCCGCCAACGAGCCGAAGCGATTCGTGACCATCCCCGGCGGCGACCACAACGACCCACCGCCGCCCGCGTTTTTTAACGCCCTGGATGATTTTCTGGCTGCGCTGCAATAACGGCAGCCGGCTGGAAATCCCATTCCGCAACGGGCGGAGCAAACAGCTAGAGCATCGAATCCGCGGGGTGCTCGAATTCTTGATTGAGAATCCAGGCACGAGACGACTCGTTTTCCTCGCCCGGATACAAGAGCACGAGGTTCATGATATCTGCCTGCGTGTCTTGACCCAGGTTCGACAATGCGGGCTCAACGCGATCGTCACGATCTTCTCGCGACAAGCCCTTGAAACTCGGGTCGATGACTCGAACACGTAGCGATGCGGAGTTGTAACGGTAGGCGTCGGCTCGTTCAAAGCTCTTGCGCAAAAGCAATTCGACCGCTCGGGATTCGTCAGTTCGGAATTTTTCCCATTCTGGCACCGTCGCATTCCCGGTAGTCATTTCATCTCTCCCGTAGCCCACTTGACCGCTGCCGCCGCCCCCTTCAAAAAGCCGCGCACTTCGCTTGCCGGCCGGCGTCCCGATTCATATCGGAGGTCGGTAGTCCAATCAAATCGCCTGAATCGCTTCACGATGCCCGCGGGAATCAGAAGGTCGAGGCTTTTCAACTCCTCTTTCAAGTGTTCTGGGTAATGCATTTTTGCCCCGCTTTTTAGTCGCTGAAACGTTGCTTGCTGGTCTGCGACCGGCGTCAGGTGCATTACCAACCCTTTAAGGATACACTCCACGGCGTATCCAGCGAGATAAAAGGCGTTCAACGTAAAGCCATTTTCGAGAAGGAATTGGGCGGTCGTAAATCGTTGCTCCGCGGCGCGCCGAAAGTCGCGAGATGACAGCATCCGCGTGTCCGCCGTGAATTGGAACACGAGCGCTTGGCCCGGGCGCCGACGTTGTGATTATATCCGCCCGATGCCGCCAAGGATCGCAGACGGCTGCGCCGGTTTGGCGTAGTGGCCTTCGTCGTGCGACGAGTAGCTATTGTACTTGGAACGGCGGGCCGCCATTCTAGATATCGTAATACAAGCAAAACTCGTATGGGTGCGGGCGGAGGCGCACGGCGTCGGCTTCCTTTTCGCGCTTGTACGTGATCCAGGTTTCGATCACGTCTTTGGTAAACACATTGCCGCGCAGCAGGTATTCGTGGTCGGCGTGCAACGCGTCGAGCACTTCATCGAGCGAGCCGGGGGTTTGCGGAATCTCGGCCCGCTCTTCCGGCTCCAAGTCGTATAGATCCTTGTCGAGCGGCTCACCCGGATTGATCTTGTTCTGAATGCCGTCGATCGCCGCCATCAGAATTGCCGAGAACGCCAGATACGGGTTGCAGCTCGGGTCGGGGCAGCGGAACTCGACGCGCTTCGCCTTCGGGCTCGGGCTGTACATCGGAATCCGGCAGCAGGCCGAGCGATTGCGCTGCGAATACGCCAGATTCACCGGCGCTTCGTAGCCCGGCACGAGCCGTTTGTAACTGTTGGTCGTGGGATTGGTGAAGGCCAGGATCGACGGGGCGTGTTTCAACACGCCGCCGATCGCGTGCAAGGCCATTTCGCTCAGGCCGGCATAGGCGCCGCCGGCGAAGAGCGGATTGCCCCCCTTCCACAGCGAAAAATGGGTGTGCATGCCGGAGCCGTTGTCGCCGAACAGCGGCTTGGGCATGAAGGTCACCGTCTTGCCGTTCTTCTTGGCCACGCTCTTGAGCACGTATTTATAGATCAGCACATTGTCGGCCATGCGCACCAGCGGCGAGAATCGCATGTCGATTTCCGACTGCCCTGCGGTGGCCACCTCGTGATGCTGGGCCTCGATGTCGACGCCGCAGTCGATCAGCGTTTGCATCATTTCGTTGCGGATATCCATCAGCGCGTCGGTGGGGGGGACCGGGAAATAGCCCTCCTTGAAGCGCACCTTGTAGCCGAGGTTCGGCTTTTCGTCGCGGCCGCGGTTCCATTCGCCTTCGACGCTGTCGATGTGGTAGTAGCCTTCGTGGGCCCGCTGGTCGAAGCGCACGTCGTCGAAAATGAAAAACTCGAGTTCCGGGCCCATGAAGGCCGTGTCGGCAATGCCGGTGCTTTTTAGATAATTGACGCTCTTGCGGGCGATATTGCGCGGATCGCGGCTATAGTCTTCGCGCGTGATCGGATCTTGGATATTGCAGATCATCACCAGCGTCGGCAGCGCGGTGAACGGGTCGAGAAAAGCGGTTTCCGGCTCGGGCACCACGAGCATGTCGCTTTCGTTGATCGCCTGCCAGCCGCGGATGCTCGAGCCGTCGAACCCCAGCCCGTTTTCAAACACGTCTTCTTCAAGCTTGTTGACCGGGATGGTGAAATGCTGCCACATGCCCGGAAAGTCCATGAATCGCAGATCGATGGCCTTGACATCCTTTTCGCGGCACAATGCCAACACTTCTTTGGGCTTCATAGCATGCTCCCCGTTAAACAAGGCAGATCTCCCGAAATGGAAAACGAAGACGAGCCGGCAACACGCCCGTCAAGATAAATCCTTGCGGCTGGCAAAGCAATCAGGCCGTCAAAGAAACCGCAAAGCGGAAATGGCGAGAATCCTGAGAGCCAGCCGGCAGCAACCTCTAAGCACGATGGTCAAAACTTCGTCCGATACGAGGGGCCATCATGACGGGATCGCAATGGTCGGAGCGTGGCGCCGAGTCTGCTCGCGCGCGTCGGCGCGGATCGTCGGTGGCATTGCCGAGCGCCTCCTCCGTGCGGTTGTTGAAATTATTCCCGAAGCTCGGACCGACCTGCGCTTTGAACTCCAGCAGGGCCAACAAATGACCGTCGGCCACCACAACCAGATCCCAATCTTTCTCCGCTCGATAATAGCCCGGCACCTTTCGCTTTGCCTTCCAATAGACATGCGCTTCCGGAACTCCGGCCGCAATGAATAGGTCTCTGCAGATTTCGGCAAAGCCATCGAGATGCTTTCCGCCGGTGACGGCGGCGCGCAGCCCGGCATCTTTACTGCCGCTACTGGTTCCCTGGCTTTGGCTTTGTTTGTCGCGCACCAGCCAGAATAGTTTGATCGCTTCGCCCACTCGCCTTTCAACATCGCGCATGGAGTGCGACCTCGGCTTTGCTGAACATGTCTCTCGGTCGGCCCCCCGGCACGAGAGCCGAGTAACACTGCTGCCATACGCGGTCGAGTTCCCCTAAGAACATCGCGTAATCTTCCATGTCGCCGAGTTGTCCCGGGCTATGCCGATATTCCTTTGTCCAGTACGGCGGACTTGTCAGCACAAGGTGAACGCTCTTGGCTTCCAATCCCATTTCGCGGGCGTCGCCAACGACCACCTCGTGTCCGGTCGGCAACTGCCGTACCGCGTCGTCGATCAACGCCATCAGTCGCTCATCTTTGGCAATAGCAGGGAGCGCTGTCTGAGGGTTTGCCAGTGAGGGCAATCCGGCCGGCAGAAATTGATCCGGGTCGAAGTTCATCGAGATAGCGTTCAAAATAGAATACAAACCTGAGAAGGTGAAAACGCGTCAGGAACCGCTTTCTCGGCGCGGATGGTCGGGATTGTCGATCCCGATTCCGGCCCGCCCTCCTTGTTTTTCCCTCGAAAGCGAGGCGTCGGGAATCGCTTGCTCGACGCAAATGGGCTGTTGTGCGCGGCTAGCGAATAATCAACCGCGGCGTTTTACGATTTGCACCACGGCTTGGCTGACGATGGCGTCGACTTTGGTCAGCTTGTCTTGCTCCGTGAGCTTGGCGGAGTCGTCGGCGCCGAGCGGATGGAAATCGGGAACTGAGGGAGTGACTTTTTTCACGAAGCCGGCCACGGTTTGCCCCGGGATCGCCAGGCCGTAGCTATCTTCCTTTTCATCCCGGGCGACGGTTTTTGCCGACACGATGCCGACCACCTCGCCTTTCATGTCCACGAGCGGTCCGCCGCTATTGCCGGGGTTCACGCGCATGTCGAGCACATAGTAGTGCTCTTTTTCCGACGGAGGAGCGCTCACCGGGCCCTGCGTCAGCTTCATGTCTTCCTGGCCGAGCGGATAGCCGAACGCGACCACTTCCGTGCCGCGGGGCAATGTCGTGGTGGCCAGCGGCAAGGGCTTGATTGCCGGAATGTCGCCCACCATCTTGATCACCGCCACGTCCAATTGCGGCGATGCGCTGACGACCTGAGCGGGAATCTCTTTCTTATTGCCCGGCACGCGGACGAAGATTTTTCCGTCGCCGGCGATCACGTGGTTGTTTGTGAGGATATAGCCTCCCGCGGCGAACACGAAGCCGGAGCCGAACGACACGGGCGAGGTCATCATCGCATGCAACTGGCCCAGATAGGCTTTCAGCCGGGGATCGCCGGGGTTGCAATTGTAGGCCCCTTCGATGAAGGCGGTGGCCGCTTCCGGATCGCCGGCGTTGAAGAGCATTCCGGCCACGCTCAGGTAGGTCCGCGCGGCGACGTCGCCATCTTTGAATTTCCGCCCCGCTTTTTGCCAATCCTCGAGCGGCCGGCTCGCGGCGCGAATCCGCTCGGGATCTTCCTTGCCGGCGCTTTGCAGCCGCAAGCGCATGTCGGCCAGGAAGAACGATTCATACAGGCCTTTTTCGTTGTTTGGATCGACCTTTGCCGCCAAGTCGAGCCAGCTATGGAGCTTGGAGATATAGAGCGCGGTCAACTCGTTCTTTTCCAACCACGCCAGCGCCTCTTGCGCGGCAGCGAGCCGCGAAGCATCGGGGCCGGTTTCCGTCGGGGCGAAAAGTTTGTCGCGTTCCTTGCGAATCGCCAAACCGTCGGCAATCGTTTTCAAATGGTCGATAAGCGGAACCTGCTTATACTCCTCGCGGGCATAGGCCGTCCCCTGCGCGTCGGCAAGCACCATCGTGGGGCAACTGGTGACGGTGTAGTAGGCCGCCTCGCGAGCGATTGTTGCCGCGCGGGCCGTCCCCTTGCCATCGACCATCGAGGCGGCCGGCGGCGCTTCCAAGAGCACCAACACGAATTTCGGATCGACGAATTTTTGAAATTCCCGCTTCACCAGCAAGTCGGCAGCCAACCGCAAACACCATTGCCGATTATCGGGCCCGAAGAAAACGAGCAGCAGGTCTTTTTTCTCGACGGCCGCCTTTTGCTTGGCGTCGTCGATGTCGGTCAACCAATGTTTCAATTCCGGCAAGGCGTCGGTCACGAGCATGTCGTTATCGGCCGACGGCGCGCCGGCCTTGGCGTCGACCAGCGTTTCGACATCCTTCCACTCGGGCTTGAATAGGTGTCGCTCGTCTTGCTTGAGAACGACGGTTTGCTCGACGTTTGCCTTGCCGATCCGGCGGATCGAGATGCGATGCTTGCCTTGCGGCAACTCGAATTCGACGGCGCCGTCGTTCGGCACTTGTTGCGGCTTGCCATCGATATCAAGCTTGGCACCGAGCCGATCGCTTTCGGGCCAATCGAAGACAAGATGCGCCGGCAAGCCGAGATTGGCCTCGGCGGTGGCCGGCCCGTTGCCGCCGTTGTTGAGCAGCATGACCGTGCCCAGCACCAGCACGGCCACTGCCGTGGCGATGCCGGCGCCGATCCAGATCCATTTTTGATTTTGATTCCGCGCGCCCGGCTTGCGCGATTTCGCGGCCCCCGTTTTGATCGAAGCAGACAGCGACGAACCGATACGCGACGAGCCGGACGCTGCCGCGCCGCTGGCCGACGGGCTCGCTGCCGATGCCGCCGACGGAGTGCCCGTGATTCCGGCAAGTTCGGAAAGAAAATCGGTCTCGCCCGTGGGCTCGTCGTACGATTCTTGTGGGGCGAACAATTCGTCCATCGGCTCGCCGGTTGTTTCATCCGCGGCGGCATTGGAAGCGAATTCCGGGGACGGCATGCCGGTGGAACTCGGTTGAGCGGGCGAATTCGCAGGGGTGCGCGCGGAGGGGTCGGCCGCGGCCTTGCGCGGCGGCAACATGCGCCGGCCGCCGGGCCGTTCGGCTACGGGCACAACGGGAATCGCCGCCTCGGGCGCGGCCGGAATCGGCGCCGCTCGCAAGGGCTGCGTTTTTGGCGGCTGAGCCCTGATCGTCGGCGCAGCGGCCGACGCAAGCGGCGCCGGTTTGACTGCTGCTTGTTTCGCCGCGGCTTGCACGGGCGCAGCTTGTCCAGGCACCGCTCGTGCCGCGGCGGGTTGCGGCGAAATCGGCGCCACCACCGGCTTCGCCACCGGCGGCTTCGCCATCAGCGGCTTCGCTACCGGCGCAGCGGAAGGATCGCTTGCCGGGAGCGCGAATGTCGCCTGGCATTTGGGGCAGCGGCTCTTCCGACCGGCATTCACGGTGTCGACGCGGAGCGGAGAACCGCAAGACGGACAGGCCCAAAGAAACTGCATCGGACAACTCCGATAAGACACCAAAAGAGCTCGAACTCGATGTTCGCGCGAGCTCTCCCGGACGCCGGCCAAGGCTCGCACATCATCAGTCTATCCGCACCCAGCGGTGGGGAGCAACTATCGATTGCGAGGCCAAGCCGGAGAGGATAGGGTTAGTAATGAAACTCCATCACTGGCCGCCTACGTCATCACACCTCACCCTCACCCTCACCCTTCCTCCGATGGACCGTAGCCGGTTGGCAATCTTGCTGATGTTCGTCGTGGCCTGCGGTCTGGGATTGGTGAGCGTGGGCTATCACACCTGGGCATCGCACGGTGTGTTGGCATGGTGGGGCGGCGACATGGCCCGGCTGATTGCCGACGCGCCGCGGGTCGAGGCGCTTCGTCTGCGGCCGGCCGATGAATCAAAGAAAACGCCGGCGGGCGCAGCTTCGGCCGATATGCTGCTCGTCACCGGCAAGGCGTATGTTGTCGTTCAGCGAAAGGATGTGACGGCGGCGCTCGGGCTCGATCACCTACGGCGGGGGCTGTTGGACGACGGAAATTTTGTCTGGCCAGCGAAGGCTGAGCCGGCGGCCGTGCGGTGGAGTGATGCGCTGGTGTTTAGCGATACCACCCGGCGATTGGTCGTGGTGTTCGATTTCGTGGACCACCGCATCGGGCGAACCGACGGGGCGACGACGCTGGAAATCGACCAAATCGCCCGTGGCTGGCAAGATTTCTTCGCGGCCGAGTTGCCGTGAATGCAATGCCGGGGCCACGCCTTCTCGCGACTCTAAGCCCAGGGAAGGCCCGGCACGCGGCTGGCCATTGGTGACCGCAGTGCTGGCCTTCCCTGGGCTTGGGGCCGGCGACGGGAGCGTCGGTTCCGCGGGGAATTTGAACCGCGGGCGGGCCGTGGTTATGCTTGAATGGCCGCAACTTTGTTTCGCGGCGGGGGTTTACTTTCTTGTTTGGCATCGCCGTTTCGCCCTCTGGGAGGTGGATCATGCGTTTTGGAATTCTTGTGCTTTTGCCCTGTGCGATCTTGTTCGGCGGGATCGGGGCCCGCGCCGCCTCGGCCCAGGATCAGGCGTTTCAAATCGAGTTGGGTCAAAAAGCCGATCGATATGATTCGGAACTGACCCGCACCCCCGATCTGGCCCACAGCGACTTCAATCAAGCCACCAAGGTGCTGGCGGATTTGGTTGAAAAAGACAAATCGCCGGCGCTTGAGCTTGCGGTTGCCAATGTCCTGTTCAATCTCGACCGCTCGGCTTCGTATGCGCTGCACAAGAAAGTGTACGATGCCAAGCCGAACGAGCCCGACGTGATTCTGGAATGGGCGATGGAACGGCATCGCAAGGGGGAATACGCCGAGGCGGCCCCCCTATATGCCCAATATTTGACGCTGGTGACCGACGAACCGCAGGTCAATGCCCTGTTGGCCGATTGTTGGCTCGAGCAAGGCAAACTCGTCGAGGCGGTCGCATCCTGGGACGCCGCCGGTCATGCGACGAACCATGAACTGATCGATCTGGCGATCTGCGACATCTACGGCGGCGTTTCGCCGCTTCGCCGCCGCGCCGATCTGCTGACGCGCGTCAAGAATAAAGAAGTCGGAGCGGCGGAACGATTGATCTATCTCGACCTGAATTTCGACCAGGATTGGTGGAATGTCGATATCGACGACGACGCTTTGAGCCGCGATCTGCCGGTGATCGACGCCGCGCTCGGGCCCGACAGTAAGCGCGCTAAAGCCATTCATTGCTGGGTCGATATCGAACTGCAAGACACCGTGGCCGCGGCACCGGTGCTGAAGTCGCTGACGGATGCCGGGCTGATCATGGAAAAGGGCGCGTTGCCGGAAAGCAGCGTCGTCGCGGCCGGCTTGATCGATGCCGTGTTGGAGTCGCATCTGCAAACGAAGGACCAACTTTTCGAGCAGTTCGACAAGGAGCTGACGGAGCGTGCGAAATCGAAGGAAGGGGATATCGATGCCATGAAGATTCTTTGCGCGCTTTCGACCGAGAATCCCGAGCGCTCCGAAAACCTGAACCGCTTCGGCTGGGAACGCTACGGCGACGCACAATTCGCCATCGCGGTGTTGAATCTGTTGAAGGCGGGCAAAAAATTGGACCACGATGGTCCCGACCTGAAAAAAGCCATGACACAATTCCCCGACAACGGTGTGATCCAAAACCTATGGATTACGACGATGGATGAGTCGGCGGTGGCGGCCGATGATCTCGTCGCGGCGATCAAGGCCGAGTATCACCACCTTTCGCCCGGCCTCGATAGCCAGCCTGATTCCTACACGCTGAACGCGCATTTCAAGCTGCTGAAGCAGAAACAGTGAAAAAGGCTACGGGCTGAAGGCGGAAGGCTACAGGTCGGAGATCGGAGCCGCTGCGCGGCCCCTTTGTTGCCCATTCCCGACGACGACGATGCCCTCGCGCCTGTAGCCTTGTAGCCTGTAGCCTTGTAGCTTGTAGCCTTCAGCCTGTAGCCTCTCGCTCCATGTCCATCCACGATGCTACCGAACGGTACGAATCGTGGCTTGGGGCGCGGATTCCGCTGATCAAGGAAGACCTCGACGACAAGCATCAGCGCATGGCGGAGGGGCCATTTCCGTTTTTTCGGGCCACGTATTACCGCTGGGCCCAGCGATTTCGCACCGTGTGCGCCGATCTGCTCGCGGCGCCGACGGTGCTCGGGGTCGGCGATCTGCACGTCGAAAATTTCGGCACGTGGCGCGACACGGAAGGCCGCCTGATCTGGGGCATCAATGATTTCGACGAAGCCAGCTTGCAGCCGTATGCCAACGACCTGGTGCGGCTTGCGGCCAGCGCGCTTTTGGCGATCGAGAATTCGGAATTGAAGATCGATCCGGCCGACGCATGCGACGCGATTCTTGTCGGATATTCCGCAACGCTCGACGAGCGCGGCCGGCCCGTGGTGCTCGAGGAACACGATTCGTCGCTGCGCGACATGGCCCATAGCCAAGAGCGCAATCCGATTTCATTTTGGGACAAACTGAGCAAGCTCAAGACGCTGGCCGAGGTGCCCGACTTTGTTCGGCCGCTGCTGGAAAAACTTCTCCCCGAGCCGGCGATGCCGTATCGAGTCGTACATCGGCGGGCCGGCTTGGGCAGCCTTGGCCGGCGGCGATTCACGGCCTTGGCGGAATGGGGCGGTTGCGCGATTGCCCGGGAAATCAAGGAGCTGTGCGTTTCGGCGTGGGGCTGGCAAGATCCGCAGCCGGGCGAAGCCGAAATTCTCTACGGCCAGATCGTGCGGCAAGCGGTTCGCATTCACGACCCATTTTTCGCCCCCGTGGGTTCGTGGATTCTGCGCCGCTTGGGGCCGTATTGCAGCCGGATCGAATTGGCGAATCTGGCGGCCAAGCGCGATTCGCAAAAGCTACTGACCGCCATGGGGCGCGAAACGGCGAATGTCCACTGCGGCGATGCGAAGGCCCTCGCGGCAATCGCGCACGATCTCGCTACCCGCGGCAAGAAATGGCTGGCCGCCGCCGCCCGCGCCATGGCCGACGATGTGACCAACGACTGGAATGCTTGGAAAAAGCCCGCCAAGCCGCCCACCGCGGAGCGGAATCCGAAATAGCCGCTGGCACAAGCGCGACTGGTGTGAAATACTGGCGTCAGGGCCGCGGCACGAATTTGCAAGCCGCATCAAGCGCAAATGTTGCCGTCTCGGAGCTATGCATGTCTACCGATCGAACCAGAATCGAAGCGACGCTTCGCCAGTTGCAAGCCGAACTTGCCGAGTCGCCGGAGATCGATCCAGCGGTCAAACAGCGCTTGGCAGCGATGCAAGCGGAGATTTTGAATAGTCTCGCGAACTCACCGCAGGCTGCGGCGGAACTGCCGCCGACCGAACCAATTTCGTTGACGCGCCGGCTCGCCGACGCGGCGCTGTACTTCGAAGAATCGCATCCGTCGCTCTCGACCACCATCGGCAGCCTGGCCGGCATTCTCGGCCAGATGGGGCTATAAATTGGCTGAGAATCAGCCGGAATCAACCTCCGACCGCTGCCGCAGCGTGGGTGCCATGGTCACGGCTTTGCGCGGGCATGTAGTCGGCAAAGCATGCCCACGCTGACCGCTTATCGGTAATATTCACGCGGGTGCATCGTGAGGCGTGTCGGCCTGAAAGGCCGATTCTGCCAGCTCAGGTCGGAGCCGCGCAAGCGGCGGAGGCCTGGGCCGACCGCCCCCGTACGACGCGTCGGCCCTGACAGGGCCGTTCAACATGGCGCCGCAAAATCATGGAACGGCCCCTTCAGGGCCGGACCACCCGTTGTACTACATTCCCAGGGCTGCGCCGCTCACGCGGCTTCGCCCAGGGCTGACGGAATGAGCCTTTCAGGCTCAAATTTCTGTAGCTCGTGAAGATCATGGCGATCCCACGCGCCGAGCCGCGGGCATGGCATCCCGAATAGCAATTGCCGAGTGCCGGTCTCGGCCCCGCCCAACCCGCATCACGGCCGCGCCGTTGCCGGCTTGATTGGCACGGGTTCGAGCGCCGCGGCCGGTTCGATCCGGGCGAGCAGCGGCGTGCCGCCTTGCCACTCTTTGTAGCGCCGGGCCAAGCGGATCGCCGGCAATTCGATCGACACGTACAACAGATGCGCCGCGCCGATGCTCACCGTCAATCCCAGCAACAGCCACATCGCCGCCGGAATCACGGCCGTGCCCGTCAGCGCAAAGCCGATGCAGCCGATGATCCAGCTCACCGGGTAGTGAATCAAATAGAGCGAATACGAGATCCGCCCGAGGTGTTGCAGCCAGCGGAAATTCAGCCAGTCGCCAAGGTGCCCCAAGCGGCCGACGACATAGATCGCAACGGTCGTGGTCAGCGCCACGGTGAGGTGCAATGTCCAATGGTGGTGTTGGCGATAGAGGGCCGCGGCGATGAACGCCCAAAACATCCAGCGTGGAATTCGTCGATCCATCGCCCACCACACCATCGCTCCCAGGAAGAAGCAGACGAAGAAGTGCGTCACCCAATCGGTGTTCTCGCTGTCCAAGCTGTATTGGAACATCGACTTCAGCGCCAGCGGCGCAAAAATGGCCATGAGCACCACGGCCGAAAGCAGTCGGCGTTCGCTTCCGGATTTTTGCCCCCCCCGCAGTCGCGCCGAAATCCGCTGTGTTAGCCATTGTGCCGAGCCGAGCATCACTGCGAAGAGCAGGTAAAACTGCATCTCGATGCACAAGGTCCAAAACCCGACCGAGATGTTTTCAACATGTCGCAGGTTTTCCAAGTAGAACACGTGCGCTACGATCCCGCCCAATGTCGGATAGTCGTTCAATAGCGTCGGCTCGGCAAGGAGAAACACGCGAGTCACCGTATAAAGCGCGACCACGAACAGCATCGTGAACCAATACGGCGGACCAAGCCGCAAGAAACGTTGCACGGCAAACGTCCGCAAAAACCCGACGTCGATCCGCGCCTTGCGCAGCACGTAGGCGATCACGAATCCGCTGATCACGAAAAACACCGGCACGCCCATTCGGCCATTTTTAAACAGCACGTTCACGAAATTGGGCACCACGTTCAACGCCGGCTCGGCCAAGGGCCCATAGCGAAAAATGTGATGGAAGGCGACCGCCAGCGCGGCCAAGCCGCGCAGCGCATCGACGAATGCAAACCGCGATTCATTGCCGGGCTTTTCGATCGCGCCGGCCCGCGGCTGTTGCCGGCTGGCCTGGCGATTTTCGGTCGCTGCGAGAACGGCGCGGGAACTGTCGCGATCGAGCGTGTCGCGATTCGGTGGATTGAGCATGGCCGTCGTTGTTCCGTCGAGCATGGCCGAGCCGGCAGTTTCGAAAGTCGTAGGCGAAGTCACAGGGGAAGAGTTCTCGCGGGCGGAGTCGCCTTCCGCGGCATCGCCGGATGCCGCCGACTTTTGTTTCAGCTTCAATTCGGGAGATGAGACGCGTGTCGAGAAGAGCGTGGTCATGAAAAGTATATCCCAGGTTGCCGAAATCGTCCGTGAATCGGCCGCAATCATGCCGGAAAACCGACAACGTGGGAATTCCAATAGATTAGCCGAAGCGGCCCAGGAAGCCAGCGATTTGCGGCAAACCGTGCTTGCCAGTGCGGGAGCCGAACGACTCCTAAGTTATTGCCAATCAAGCGGATAGTTGAATCAGGAAAAAAATCGCCGTACCGCCCCGTTTTTCGTGTCCAGTCGCGGCCAATCGACAGCATCGCAGGCATGAATCTGCGGAAGATGGGTCGCTTCGGGGCGCGATTTGCCGTCGCCCGTCGGACGTTTTGGCCGTCCGGTGTGCTGGCCGCGGCGAGCGCTCGCCTCCCCGGCGGTTTCGGATTAGCATGGTTGCGCGGTCGCCGATTTGCTGCCGCTTTCGTCAAACGTTCTGCCCGCCGCTCTTAGAAGAGGTCAAGCGATGCCCACCGTCGTTGCCGACTCCCGATCTGTTCTGTTCTGGCCGGCCCTTCGTTGGGCCCTATTGTTTGTTGCCGCGGTTGCGTTGAACGCCAGTGGGCGCGCGCGGCGTTGCTCTGCCGAGGATCATCCGCCAGCGCCAATTTTTGATGCCAGCTCGATGGGCTTTCATGCGGGGCAGTTCACCGACAAGAAGAATCAAAAGGTGTCGGCTGGCACGGTCGAAGCGATCGACGACGCCAAATTCGGCAAGGCGATGAAGCTCTCATTCCCCGAAGGCGCAAGCGGCGGATTCATCATGGCCTCGATTCCCTCGACGGCCGGCTGGGACCGCGCCGCGGGATTTAGCCTCTGGATCAAGGGAGATGGCTCGAGCCATTGGGGCGGCATCGAATTAATCGACAAGAACAATTTCGGCTTGCGCTACGCCTACTGTTTTCCGATCGATTCGCACGCGTGGCGGAAGATCGACGTCGCCTGGAGCGATCTGCTGCCCGAGCTGGCCGGCCCGCTGATCGGCGTCAAAGGCGGCTACGACCCGAGCGGATTCGGGTATCTGGCGTTTGGAAAATGGTTTTTCTGGCGCGATTATCCGGCCGAGTCGTATACCGTCGGCCCGATCGCCTTGGCATCAAAGATCGAAACATTGGCGATCCCCCCGATCGAATCCGGTTTGAAGCGCGTGGCTGCCAAATTTCGCGCGCACCAACCGGTCACAATCGTGACGATGGGCGATTCGCTCAGCGATCCGCATCATTGGTCGAACCGGCCGACGCTTTGGTCGGAGCTATTGGTCAAAGAAATCAAAGACCGTTACAAAAGTATCGCCACGCTGGTCAATCCGGCGATCGGCGGGACGACGCTCAGTCAAAATACGATTCTGATGCCTCGCTGGAGCCCCGACGCCCCCGCGCCCGATCTGGTAACCGTTTGGTTCGGCGGCAACGATTGGGATTCGAATGTGCGCGGCCCGCGTTTCGCCGAATATCTGCGCGTGGCCGTCGATCGCATCCGGCGGCAAACGCACGGCAGCGCCGATATTCTGCTGATGACGACGCTCCCCTCGCGCTCTCGCTGGGAAACGACGCGCGAACTCGAGCGGGCGGTCCGCGAAGTGGCGGCCGAAAAGAAAACCGGCTTCCTCGACATCGCCGCCGAATTCCGCAAAGCTCCATCGGCCGACGCCGCAGCCAAACGGCAGTATTGGGGCTGGGACAATGTGCATCTCGGGCAGAAGGGGCACGAGATCGTCGCCGCCGCGGTGCTGAAAGCCCTCGAAGACAACGCGATGGCGCCGGCGAGAGACCCGTGAGACTGGCCTTCCCCGTGAGATTGGCTGTCCCCGTGAGATTGGCTGTCCAAGTGATTGGCTGTCCCCGTGTGCCACTAGCCAGCGCAGTCGGCCAGTGGTGAGCGCCGGAAAGACGTTCCGTTTCTCTCGACGCGCGTTCGTCCGAGTTACCCTGCGCCCTCAAAGGGCGCGCATTCAAGCACATTGAGTTGGAAAACTCGGTCTGCATTTCAGCAGGCCCACATCAATCCGCAGTCAGCCAGTTGTACTTCCAGATCGGGTTGCCGCACTGCGGGCATTCTTCGGCAACATCCATCAACCGGCCGTGGCAGGCATGGCAATCGGCGATGCTCGGAAGCCAAGTCACCTGCCGTTTGCGGACTTCTTCGGCCCGCCGCGTGTCGCCGAACGCGATCGCCGTGGCAATTGAAACGGCGAGCGGCAGCAGCCGAAACATCACCAGCGGCGCACGTCCCGCTTCGGGATGGACCCGTTGCAATTGGCTGGAAAAGATGCGCCGCCGCTCGTCGCCCGATCGGCCGCGATAGGAAGCGAGCCGCTGCACGATGCCCGGCGAACCGACCGCGTCGCCGAGCCGCAGTCGTGCTAGCCAATTCAGATACCAAGCCTCATCCCCGCCTGCGTAGCGATTGGCCGCCGCGTCGGCCGTCGATTCGGCGATCTGATAAATTTCGATCTCGGTTTTCGTATTGGCTTCGCTTTTCAACAGCGACATGGGCAGCAGCATCGAATCCAGCCCGAACTGCGTTTCCATATCGCCGTGGATGCGCGTGAAGAGCAGGTCTCGCAGCATGCTGAGGCCGTCGGCCAGCAAATTGGCAACCCGAGTACCGTCGTCTCGATGGTCATGACGATCGAACTCGGTGGCTGCATCGGCCCGGCGTTGGCAACGATCTTGGGTGCTCATGGTGCGATTTTCGTGGGTGGCTGTTGGTTGGGCTGGCGTCTCGCGGCATGCCAAGCGCGGGAAATTGCCTGAAACGGTTATCTATCACATTTTACGCCGTCAGCCTCCGAAGTGGCAGCGGCCGGGCATTTAGGCTCAGCCGCGTGTTAAGCTCGGCGGGAAAAAAAGGCTTCTTTACAGGCCCCTCTCTTCTTGCGGAAGAGGGCCGGGATGAGGGGCGAGAAGGCGGAAGCTATTTTTCGGCCGAGCCTTATTCGGCTTGATCTTGACCTCCTCGGCGAATCCGCCTACCGTTCCGCTCCTTGTCCACCGAAGCCGGGGCATGCAGGAAGTACGACGGGCTTTCGAATCGCGGGCGGGCAGCCGATCGAATCCGCTTGCGCCACCCGACGGGGCATTGCTCCACGAGGAATCCGCTATGAAGTCGACGTTTTTCTTGCTGTGCGTGGCGGCAGTCTCCATCGCCGGCAACACCGGTTGTTGCGGCTGCAACCGCGGCTACGGCACGACCTACGCCGCTCCGGCCTATCCCGCCCCGGCCTACGCCACAACGCCTCCGGTGGTGTATCAACCGCCGGTCGTTTCCACGCCGCCGGCAGTGGTGCAAATGCCCTCCGCATGCTCTCAATGCGCCCCGGTGTGTGGCTGCCAATAATCGCGCTCTCGCGATTTCCTTCGGCGGTAGATTGGCTGCGGCCAGATTTACGCTAAATTAAGTGCGGTAAGTTTGATCGCGTTGGCGGGCAGTGCCGCGATCGAAAGCCGCGCCGCTCACGCCGCCGGGTCGCTTGCCGGCGGATCATGGTCGTTGTTGTGTGGGCACCCCTGCGTAGCCTCGGCCAAAAGATAACTTCTCCACAGACCCCTCTCCCCTTGCGGGAGAAGGCGGGGTGAGGGGTTCAAAAAGCGGAAGTTATTTTTCGGCCGAGCCTGAACCCTGTTCTCTGAATCCTGTCCCCTGCGTTCCTTAATGAACCCAATCCGAATTGCAATCCATGGCGCAGCCGGGCGGATGGGGCAACGCCTCGTCGCCCTTGCTCACGCCGATCCCGAACTGACCGTCGCGGCAGCCATCGAAGCGCCGGCCCATCCGCGGCTCGGGCAAGATGCCGGAGCGATTGCCGGCGCAGGGTCGATCGGGGTGCCGCTGACGGCAAAGCTCGCGGGGCCGGTCGAAGTCGTGATCGATTTTTCGGTTCCCGCCGGTGTGCAAGCGATCGTCGGTGCATGTGTCGAGCAAGGCATCCCGCTGGTCGTTGCGACCACCGGCCTGAGCGACGCCCAGCGACAATTGCTGCACACGGCCGCCGCGAAAATCCCGCTGCTCTGGTCGCCCAACATGAGCCTGGCGGTCAACCTCACGATGAAGTTGGCCCAAGTGGCGGCCAAGGCGCTGGCCCACCATGCGTCGGGAGCCGATGTCGAAATCATCGAATGCCATCACCGCTACAAGGAAGACGCACCGAGCGGGACGGCGTTGAAATTCGGCCAGATCATCGCCGAAGCAATGGGCCAAACCGAACAGCGGCATGGCCGCGAAGGCCGGCCGGGCGCCCGGCCGCACGGCGAAATCGGCTACCACGCGCTGCGCGCCGGCGACGATCCGGGCCGGCACACGATCCTCTTCGGCCTGCTGGGCGAAACGATCGAACTTTCGGTCCGTGCGACCAACCGCGATTGCTATGCGTATGGCGCCCTGGCGGCCGCAAAATTCCTGGCCGGCAAATCCCCCGCCCTCTACGGCATGTCCGACGTGCTGGGCCTTTAGCGGCGGCCTCGCGTGCCACCGCCGCGATCCCGTGCGCCACTGGCGATTCCTCTGTGTGCCACTGGCTCCGCCAGTGCTCCGCGAATAGCATAGACCGGTGCGGAGCAGTCGCCCGGAACACTAGCCCGAAGCGTTAGCGAGGACGAACTCCCACCGGCCCACAAACCATCGAGCAAGCGTGCGTCAAGCGGCGTGCGTCCTTCGCGTTAGCGAGGACGAACTCCCACCGGCCCACACCCATCGAGCAAGCGTGCGTCAAGCGGCGTGCGTCCCTCGCTAACGCTTCGGGCTAGTGTCGTCAACATTACAAAT